>JBDSXS010000244.1:0-3277 GCA_039926045.1 Ferruginibacter sp. | reverse complement strand
TCATCTGCGTTTAATTGTTTTTTAATAATGAATGACATAAAATTGCCCCGTGGTTTTTAAAACGGGAGGGCAAAGGTAGTAAAATATGCCTGAACATGGCACTAAAATGAGGCCTATTTTGGCTTTGAGGGCGAATTACAGCAGATTTCGGGTAATTATTTTGCGTTTAAACCGATTATGAAGAAAATGAGATCTTATTTCGATCCCAAAAATCTCCTTAATTCATAAGCTAAGCGACCCGGGTCAACCATTTCGATAGGATGGGTTGTAGCGGGTAAAACAGCGAGCTGTGCATTGGGCAGGGCTTTATAAACTTCCAGGGTCTCATCAAGGCTAACCATTTTATCGCGGTCTCCCAGCATTACTAAGACAGGATGCTTAATATCCCCGTAATCACCGGATCTCAACGGGTTGTTCTTACCCATTTCAAAAAGCATGGAAGCCGTTTTTTCCAGAACGGTTTTCCAGTTATTTGGGGTATGGCGTTTTTGTAAACTGCCGGCAAAATCCGGTAATTTTTCTTCAATTTTTTCAGCATTCAGCATTTTCATTTCCTTTGCCGCAATGGCTTCATCCCAATTAAATTTGGTTGCCAGGGTAATTATTTTATGTACTTTTTGGGGATGATGTTTGGCCAGGTACATGGCCACATAACCACCCATGCTGTATCCAAAAATGCTGATGGTTTCAATTTTCTTTTTATCTAAAAATGAAACTACTTCTTCTGCAAATAATGCTATAGAAAATGGTTCACCGGAAAAGGGAGAACCGCCATGGCCGCTGAAGTTTAGGCGATTCACTTCAAATGAATCTGCAAGCTCATTTTCCAGTTCTGATAATTGATCCATGGCTCCAATGGCCCCGTGCAATAAAAGGATCTGTTGCATAAATGATTTTATAAAAGCTAAAATGAAAATATAAAAAAAATCCCCCGAAATTTTCGGGGGACTGTATAAAACTAAATAATAGTTATCTTAATTCTTTTTAACAGGAGCAACAGATTTTACTGCTTCTTTTTTCTGCATATCATCAGTGGCAGGAACAACTGAACCATCAGCACTAATAGCAGTGGCCGTTGCATCAGTCTTTGCAACCCTTGCAAACTTTCCTGTAGGAGCAACAGCAGCTGGTGCATTTACTTTATCACTTGCTGGCTTTGCATCGGGATTGGTGGCTAACGCAGGTGCTGCTACAGCAGATTTTTGTGGAGTTGGAGCTACTGAACTTGTGGTTGTGCCAGCTTTCTTTAATTTTGAATCAGTTGCGTTTTGAGCAGTAACAAAACCGCAAATTCCGAACATGATTATTGAAGATAGTAATAACTTTTTCATCGTGTAGTTTTTGATTTATGAGTAAATAATAATTTTAATGTTTGAAACCTGCTTTTTCTAAGGCCGGTTAAAGATAGGTCAAATATACTTTTTTTACAAAAAAAACAAGAATCTTTATTTTTTTTTATTGTTTTTAGGCTCCTGTTTTAAGCTGTAAATGAACTTATACTTAAGGGAATACAGACTGGTTCAATTCAGCTAATATTTTTCCCCAAATTATAAACCTTCAAGTAAAAGCTCATTAAAGTTAGCCAATGTGGATATTTTGAGGTCAGCCGCTTCCCAGGCCGGGTTTTTGGCATCATGCGCCGAGGGAACAATAATACATTTCATTTTAGCGGCTTTTGCCGCGATCATACCATTAAACGAATCTTCAAAACAGATGCATTGCACAGGTTGTGTCCCCAATTTTTCGGCACAGTTCAAATAAACTTCGGGATGGGGTTTGCCAAAAGCCAGGTTTTCGGCAGATGAAATTGCCTGTAAATGTTTGCGGATCCCCAACATATCAACCACCACATCTATCAACTCCGGTGGCGATGAGGTTGCCAAACCTATTTTAAAATTGCGTTCCAGGAAAAAATTAAAAATGTGTGCTACACCCGTCATGGTTTTGCCTTTTTGTTTGACCAACTTAATAACCAGGTCAATAATTATTTTTTCTGCAACGGCTGATTCCTCAG
Organism: Ferruginibacter sp.; assembly: GCA_039926045.1. Taxonomy (GTDB): domain Bacteria; phylum Bacteroidota; class Bacteroidia; order Chitinophagales; family Chitinophagaceae; genus Ferruginibacter. The sequence continues at coordinate 1,263 of JBDSXS010000244.1, read as the reverse complement.
CAGGTAAATTAAAATGCCTGAACCAATATCCTACAAACTCCTTTGTGCGTAAGCCTGTTGTAATAGTGTATTGTTGTGCAGTTAATTGTTTGCCATACTGTGTAAACAATTCGTCAGCCGCTTCTTTCCATAAAGGTTCAGAGTCTATAAGCAGGCCATCCATATCAAAAATCACGGTGTTGGGTTTCATGTGCTGTTTTTATTGTTTTTAGCCAGACCCGCCTGAACGGAACGGGCAGGGAATTCGCCTTAAATCCCCCTGGTTTGTATCAACTATTATTATGGGTCATTTCATCCCTGCAAATATAATGTGCGGAGTAAAGGCCCGGGCAAAAGTTTAAATTTATTTATTGATACAGAGTTTATATAAATTGCAGCAAACATTATTGAAAAAATAAGGGTACATGAGTAAACTTGGTGACCGTATCAAAGAATCGGCGTTTATTAAAAAAATGGTTTATACTGTAATTGGAGCTATATCCTTTCCCGGCCTTGCAGTTATAAACAAGATGAAGGTAAACGGTATGGAAAAACTGAAAAAACTTCCAAAGACCAATGTACTTTTTGTGAGCAATCATCAAACCTATTTTGCTGAAGTGATCGCCTTCTTACATATTTTTTGTGCAGTCAGTTGGCGTAAAAAAAATAAACTGGGCATTCCCTATTACCTGCTGTGGCCTTATACCAGGATCCAGTTTGTATCGGCAGAAGAGACCATGAAAAAGAACATGCTGAGTAAAGTATTTGCGCTTGCCGGTTCTATTATGGTAAAAAGAGTGTGGGTTGATGATGCAAAAGAAGTAAGAAAAGGTCTTGATCCCAGTGATACCCGCAAAATATCCCGTGCACTTGAAAATAACTGGGTGATCACTTTCCCGCAGGGCACCACAACGCCTTATGTACCCGGGCGAAAAGGCACAGCTTTTATCATTAAGCATTATAAACCCATCGTTGTGCCCATAGTGATAGAAGGTTTTAGTAAAGCCTTTGATAAAAAAGGATTGAAACTTTTGAACAAGGGGACCAAACTCTCGGTTACTTTTAAAGATCCTTTGCCGATCAATTATGAAGATTCTACCGATCAGATCCTGGAGCAGGTGATGGATGCCATTGAGCAAAGCAAAAGATTTAAACCCCAGTCAACAGACCAGGCCTCTTAATCTTTGATAAATAAGGCTTTTAATTCCACTGCATCTTCGGGTTTCATTTTACCTCCAAGTATCAACCTTAATTGCCTTCTTCTTAAAGCCCCTTCAAATAATT
>JBDSXS010000243.1:0-5150 GCA_039926045.1 Ferruginibacter sp. | reverse complement strand
GTGATGGCTGTATTGAAATTCCGCAACTGGGTATGAAACATTCTTTAAACATTGCAACGGCAGCCGGTGTTGTACTTTGGGAAATTGTAAGAAGCCGCATTTCGTGAGTTCCACAATTGAATATTGTTCATTGAGTATTGATTATTATTTATAGTGAGCAAAATATAAATTACCTAAGCCTCGTAAAATTTTCCCACACCATTTTTGCAATGCCTGTACCCCTAACCCCCTTGCACAGCATCCTGTGGGAAAGGGGAATTTTATCGCAGCGGCAAGTGGTTTGTGGGGACACAAACCACGGCACCTCCTCGGTCGGTGTCCCCACCGACCGAAATTAGTAGCGGCAATTTGGAATGCACCCCTATCCCCGGCCGTAACGGCACGGGCGGTCCTTAAGAGGAATTTTAACTTAGCAAACGTATCTTTCACCTCCTCGGTCGGTGTCCACACCGACCGAAATCAGTAGCGGCAATTTGGAATGCACCCCTACCCCCGTCCGTACCGGCACAGGCGTTCCTAAAGGGGAATTTTAACTTAGCGAACGTATCTTTGCGAATATATGAATCGTGTAAAAAATTACCTTTCTCTTGTAAAATTCTCCCACACCATTTTTGCAATGCCCTTTGCATTGGTTGGTTTTTTTTTGGGCATGAAATCTCCTGAAGGATTATATACCGGTCAATCTAATTTAAATACCACAATAGGTTGGCAATATGATATAACAAATATTGTAGTCTGGCGGATAATCTTATTGAGGTTTTTTCTTGTATTATTCTGCATGGTCTTCGCCCGTTCGGCCGCCATGGCTTTTAACCGCTGGCTCGATAAAAATTTTGATGCAAAAAACCCCCGTACCGCAGTAAGGGAAATACCGGCAGGCATTATCAATTCAAAAAATGCACTGTGGTTTGTGGTTATAAACTGCCTGTTATTTATTGCATGCACTTATTTTATCAACAGCATTTGTTTTTATTTATCGCCGGTGGCATTGTTCGTAGTTTTATTTTACAGTTATACCAAACGTTTTACTGCTTTATGTCATTTGGTGTTGGGTGTAGGTTTAAGTCTTGCCCCAATTGGCGCATACCTTGCTGTTACAGGCCAGTTTGCATTATTACCAATATTATTTTCGTTCACCGTTTTATTTTGGGTAAGTGGTTTTGATATTATTTATGCCCTGCAGGATGAAGAGTTTGATAAAAACAACCAGCTTCATTCTATACCGGCTGCCTTGGGAAGATCAAAAGCGTTGATGGTTTCCAACCTGCTGCATGTGCTTTCAGCAACCTGTGTGATCAGTGCAGGAATATATGGCCATTTTGGAATATGGTATTGGATCGGTGTTGGACTATTCTGCGCCTTATTAATTTACCAGCATACTCTTGTAAAGCCAAATGATCTAAGTAAAGTGAACATGGCTTTTTTTACAACAAACGGCATAGCTTCTGTGGTATTTGCAGTGTTTGTGATAATGGATCTTTTTTTGAGCTGATACCTGATACTGGTCACTGGATGCTGGATACCAGATACCTGCCGCTGGCTTTAGTACCAGCATCAAGTGACCAGTATCAAGTATCTTCGCCTTCATGGCCCGAATCCTTGCAATAGACTATGGCGGTAAACGAACCGGTTTGGCAGTAACCGATCCGCTGCAGATCATTGCAACCGGTTTAGAAACCATTGATTCCCGGGAACTCATACCCTGGTTAAAGAAATATACAGCACAGGAAGCCGTTGAACTGATCATCATTGGTCTGCCCAAAAACTGGGATGAATCCGATACCCATGGCACCCCCCTGGTAGAAGCCGCCATTAAAAAGATACAAAAAGAATTTCCGGCCATGCCCCTTAAAACCGTGGATGAACGCTATTCATCTAAAATGGCCAAAGATGCCATGATAGAAATGGGCATGAAAAAGAAGGAGCGCCGGGATAAAAAAAATGTGGACTTGATTGCAGCCACCATCATCCTGCAGGAATATTTGCAATCAATTGCCTGATTGCTGAATTGCTGAATTGTTGATAAAAGCTAACTTTGCAAAACTGCCATCAACCATTTAACAATTAAACTATTTAACAGTTAATCAATGATCCTTCCAATAGTAGCATATGGTGCGCCGGTTTTACGAAAAGTCTGTGATGCAATAACCCCCGATTATCCCGGGCTGGATAAACTCATCGCTGATATGTGGGAAACCATGTACAACAGTAATGGTGTTGGCCTGGCCGCCCCGCAGATCAATGTCCCCATCCGCCTTTTTGTAATGGATAGTGAACAGATCTTCGAGAACCAGGATGAAGATGAAAAAGATGATTATCCTGATGCGCCGGGTTTTAAAGGCGTTTTCATCAATGCCCATATCATCAAACTGAACGGTGCAGAATGGCCTTACAATGAAGGCTGCCTTAGTATTCCTAAAATCAGGGAAGACGTTTACCGTAATGAAGAATTAACAATGGAATTTGAGGACGAAAATTTCCAACAACATACCATGGTATTTAATGGCATTACCGCCAGGGTAATATTGCATGAATATGATCATATTGAAGGCAAGCTGTTTATAGATCACCTGAAGCCACTCAAGCGAAAGTTGATGAAACGTAAGCTGGATGACATTTCCAAAGGAAAGATCAAAGTGGATTACCGCATGGTCTTCCCAAAATAAAAATTAAAATTCAGCTATACCTCTCCGTAATTCATTTTCAATTATAAAGCATTGCCTTTAATTATTTTATCCACACCCGGCACTTTCTCAAAATAACCGGTTTTAGGTATTGGATAATCCAAAAATAGATTATACTTTAGTAGCTTAAACTAACAACTAATATTCACCCTTAAACATCGCTTATGAGAAAAGTACGACTACTCTTTCTTTCGGTTGGTATCTTTCTCTCTCTTGGCGCTTATTCACAAAGTGTTACTCCCGCTACTCTAAATGCAACAGGTGGAACTAATTTTTTCACCTTTTACCGTTTTGAGTGGAGTTTTGGTGAGGCTATGGCTATTACAACCATGGATGCATCCCCATCAAACATTATTGTAACCAACGGTGTTTTGCAGCCCGGTACACATAACCCGGCTACAATAAACAACACCGGTGAATGGGACAGAGACGAGATCAGGATATTGCCTAATCCTACACAAAATAAACTGGAGATCGACTTCTTCAGCAAGCAACAGGGAAAAGTTACTCTAAACCTGATAGATGCATCAGGAAGATTTTTGGCTCAACGCCAGTTTGATTATTATGGTACAGGCCGCATAGAAATATGGAACCTGGACAAATATCCATCCGGATCCTACTTCCTGAATATTTCATTAAGTCCTACCGGTAAATCTGTTGCTAAAAAAGGCACTTATAAAGTAATTAAAATAAAATAGGACAGGTATTATTGAAGATCGTAAACCAAGTAAAAAACTTAAACAAATTTCACATGAAAAAGATTTTATTAACGTTAGCAGGTTTTATGGTTACGTTACTAAGTATTGCACAGTCACCAAACCTGATGAATTACCAGGGTGTGGCACGTAATGCAGCCGGTAACGTATTGCCAAATCAAAATATAGCACTAAGACTAAGCATATTAAACGGAGGACCCACCGGCGTGGGTACTGTTGTTTACGCCGAAACAAGGACCATGCTTACCAATGCATTTGGTTTATTTAATGTAGTTGTTGGCAGCCCCGGTGCTACCAACGTAACCGGTACAATTGGCGGCATAAACTGGACTGCTTTTGGTGCAGGAAGTGGCACCAAATTTTTGCAGGTTGAAATTGATCCCATTGGTGGATCAAACTTTGTGAATGTAGGTTCTACCCAATTAGTTAGTGTACCTTATGCATTGAATGCAGGATCTGCTTCCCCGGTTGGACCGGCTGGTGGAGATCTTACAGGTACTTATCCTAACCCTACGGTAGCTAAGATACAGGGAAGAGCGGTTTCGGCTGCAGCTCCGGCTAATAAAAATTTATTGATGTGGGATGCAGGAACAGTTTCCTGGATACCGGCTACTGCAGCACAGGCTGGCATTGTTAGCGGCTCAGGCACATTAAATTATGTTCCAAAATGGACGCCTGATGGTGTAACTCTTGGTAATTCGAAAATATTTGATGATGGTACTTTTGTGGGAATTGGAACTACAACGCCAGGCGCTGGATTGGTTGTGAGTGGTAATGGTATCTGGAACAGCGCTATCGGTATACAAAATACCGGTACGGGAATGGAATGGAGAATGAATGTAAGTGGTACAACTTTTGGCATAACCAAGATACCCGGCTCTACTTTCACTCCTTTGCAATTATTCAGCACAGGGGGAATGGATTTCTCCAGCTCAACAAGTACTTCTATAGCGAGGTTATTGGATAATGGCGATGTTGGTATCGGTACTACAGCACCTGTTGACAGATTTCATGTTGTAAAAGGAGGCAATTCAGGTATGGTATTAGGTGGGGGTGCAAACACGGGATCGGAAGCTAAGTTTTTAAGCTATGGCACGGCCCACATAAGTATTTACAACAGGGGTAACAATGCTTTAACTTTTGCCCAAACAAGTTCATTGGCTCAAACAAATACACTTGGTGCTGAATTAATGGCATTAACAACTGGCGGTGATCTGGGTATTGGTACAATAGCTCCTGCCGGCCGTGTACATTCAATAACCACTACAAACGATGCTGTTATTGGTACAAATAACGGTACAACAGGCCGTGGTGGTACATTCCAGGTAACCAATGCCACAAATGTATCTGATGCAATTCGTGCCGAAACCAATGGTTCCGGTGCAAGTTGGGGTATCCGTGCAATAAGCACAGGTACAAATGGTGCAGGTTTGTTTCAGCAAACCAATACCCTTAATAATGCCAACAACATTCAAAGTAACCAGGCCAGTGCGGGTACAGGCCGTGCGGGTTTATTCCAAAATACAAATGCAACCAATACAGCAAACGCTTTGGAAGCTACAACCGCAGGTACTGGTTTTGCATTAAGAGCTGCCAGCACAAATGCTGTGCCTAAAGCTTTATTAACAGCAGGTGGTGTGCAGTTAACCGGTATTGGCGAGGCAGCTAACAGGGTTTTATCTTCTGATGCTGCTGGTAATGCTACCTGGAATACATTAGCAACTGTTGGTGGTGTTTCAGGCTCTGGTAC
>JBDSXS010000242.1:0-4387 GCA_039926045.1 Ferruginibacter sp. | reverse complement strand
ATGGCGAGTTGAACATGACGGGTATCGCATGGAAATTAAATTACAGCAGCGTGGCTCATTTGTCATTCCAGTTTAAAAAAGTTACAGGATTTACACCCTCTCAATTCAGGCAATTGAATGGCAACAGGAGAACGTCGGTTGAAGAGATAGGTGCTTCTAATAAGGTATTTGATTTACCGGCCAAATTAGTTTTGTCGGCTTAAAATAAAAATTCTCAGGCAGGATTTTGCACGGCTTTTGGTTGCCCCGCAAAAATTAAAAAAGGAATGATCATCCACAGAATGATCTTCCTTTTTTTTATAAGCCGGCAATGAGTTTGTATTTTGGCACCAGCTTTTTTATTCAACCTGTTTCATACGTGGCACTAAATAATGCATGATAAGCCAGCCTGTTAAATAAGCACCACCGCAGATCAGGAACATAATGAAATAACCTTTGTTTATCTGGCCGATACTTTCATAATGCACAAACATTCTTTTTTGCACAAGCAATGTAAGCAGCAATCCACCCAGGCCACCGGCAAGTCCGCCAAGACCGGTAACAGAAGCCGTTGAATTTTTAGGGAACATATCTGATACTGTTGTAAAGATATTTGCACTCCATGCCTGGTGTGCCGCCATCGCCAATCCAATTACGCTAATAGCCAGCCACATATTAATGCCACCTAGGTATTGTGCAAATACAATAGGTGTTACACAAAAAGCATAGATCAACATACTTGTTTTCCTGGCTTTAAAAACGGGCCAGCCATTGTTGATCAATCTCATAGGTAAATACCCACCAAGTATACTGCCAAAGCTGGCAATAATTAATGGCGTAGCTGCAGGCCAAATGATCCCATATTTATCAAGATGATATTCTTTTCTTAAAAAATCGGGTAGCCAGAAAATGTAAAACCACCAGATGGGGTCAGTAAGGAATTTCCCCAAAACAAAAGCCCATGTTTGTTTGAAGGTTAACAATTTACCCCAGGAATATTTCGGTTTCATTAATTCTTCAACAGAATGATTCTCATCTTTATCGCTGGTGATATAAGCTAATTCAGGCGCAGATAAACGTTTTTGCTTATTAGGTATTTCGTAATAAATGAACCAGAAGATCAGCCATATAAAACCTATCATACCTGTAAGAATGAAGGCCCATTGCCAGCCCCAGTTTTCGGCAACCGGCGGAATGATGAACGGAACTGCGATAGCACCAATGTTTGAGCCGGAATTAAATATACCAGTGGCTAATGCTCTTTCCTTTTTGGGAAACCATTCTGCAGTGGCTTTAATGGCTGCAGGAAAATTACCGGCTTCTGTAAGGCCCAGGAAAACCCTGGCAATGCCGAAGCCCAGTGTTCCTTTTGCAAGTGCATGACAGACGGCTGCAATACTCCACAGACCGGTAGCGAGTGCATAGCCGATCTTCGTTCCTAATTTATCAATGATGCGGCCGGCAAAAATAAAACCAATGGCATACGATAATTTAAATGCCATTTCTATATTGGCATAGTTAGCTACTTCCTGTACAGGCGTCCAATCGAAAGCTTTGGCCAGGTATGGTTTTAAAAAACTGATCACCGTTCTGTCCAGATAGTTAATAGTAGTGGCAAAAAATATCAAGCCGCAGATCGTCCACCGGTATTTACCAATTTTTTCCATATTCATATAGCCTGGTTTAAATTATTTTTTACAATCGTTAATGATGGACATTATTTTTTTCGTTTCCGAAATAAGCAGCTCGTATTTTTTATTATCCATTACATCTTTACTGATGAGTTTGCTGCCCATGCCCACAGCACAAACTCCGGCATTGAACCAGCCTTCGATATTTTCTTTGGTTATATCTACACCACCGGTGGGCATGAACAATATACCGGGAAACAGGTCTTTAACCGCCGACATAAATGCCATGCCGATTATATTACCCGGAAAAAGTTTTACCAGTTTTGCCCCCAGGGTTTCTGCTGCAATGATCTCTGTAGGGGTCATACAACCCGGTATCCAAAGCATATTGTTTTTATCTGCCAGTTTTGCAACAGGCTCCACAAGCCCGGGGCAAATGATATAATCAGTTCCGGCATCAATAAAGGCCTGTGCCATGGCTGCATTCTTGATGGTACCAACACCCAGGTACATATCTTTTAATTCAGTCTCACAAACCTTTTTCATGGCTTTAAAGTTTGCCAATGCCGCTTCTCCCCTGTTGGTATATTCAACACTGCGTATCCCGGCTGCATATAATGCTTTCATCAGGTCAATACTTACAGCAGTTTCGGGGTGAAAATAAAGCGGCAATAATCCCTGCTTAATAATTTGTTGTATGATCTCCTGCTGCTTATCCATGTTTTATTGTTGCTGTAATTTCATTAACAGTTTGGTTGGTGGTATCTCCTTTAATAAATAATTTATTGTAAGCAGCAGCAGTTGCAAAGTCCAGCGTTTGTTGCGGACCATGGTTGTTACTCAATCCATAGATCAATCCTCCCATAAAACAATCACCGCTGCCAACTTTATCTACTACCTTATCTGCTGTATATTCTGCAGATACAAATAACTCATCCTGGAATAAAGAAGTATAATACAGTATGCCCTCATTACGGTCGAAACGAAAAGTATTGGCTACTGTTTTTACTTTTGAGAAGTGCTGTTGAATAGTTTTGGATGTTTTCGTTACCTGTTCAAGGTAGGCATTTTTTGAATCCTGTTTTATCAACGCTTCATCAATGGAAATTCCCAACATCGTATTCGCCGCCCATATATTACCCATCACTACATCACAATATGTAACCAGGCCCGGCATAATGTCAACCGGTTGTTTTCCATACTGCCATAATTTATTGCGGTAATTCAGGTCAACAGAAATGGTAATTCCTTTTGCTGTTGCAACCTGCAAAGCCTCTTTGCAAACTTCAGCCGCAGATGCAGTTAATGAAACTGCAATAGCACTGAAATGAAACCAGCTAATCCCTTCAAACACTTTTTCCCAATCGATCATCCCTCTTTGTAATTCTGCAAAAGACGAACCTGCCCTATCGAAGACAACGCCGCTGTTCTTTACATCTGTGCCCTGCTGCAAATAATAAATGCCCACACGGTTACCGCTGTAATGTATAGCTGATACATCAATATTTTTTTCGTGAAGATAACCCGCCAGTTGTTTTGATAAAAAATTGTCAGGCAGGGCTGTGCAATAACCAACCGGTTGATCCCACAATGCTAAAGCCGTTGCCACATTAGCTTCCGCACCACCTACAAAAGCTGGCAGTTCATTCCGTTGCAGCCAATCACCTTCCGCCGAAGGTGATAGCCGCAAAAGTAATTCACCAAAACATAAAACTTTATTCATCAAAATTTAAAATAATTATTTGCATTGTGATAACAGATGTCTTCAATGATCTTTCCAACCTGGGCGATGTCGTTTGGTAATTCACCCTGCTCTATTTCTTCGCCAAACATATTACATACTATGCGCCTGAAATATTCATGTCGGGGATAGCTCATAAAACTTCTGCTATCGGTAAGCATTCCAACAAATTTACTCAGCAATCCCATATTACTCAGGGCATTGATCTGTTTTACCATGCCGTCTTTCTGATCCAGGAACCACCAGGCAGATCCGAACTGGATCTTTCCGGCAACCGAGCCGTCATTAAAATTACCGATCATCGTTGCCATTAATTCATTGTCGGCAGGATTTAGATTGTATAAAATTGTTTTAGCCAGCTGGTCAGTGGCATCCAGTTTATTTAAAAATTTTGCCAATGCCCTGCCCTGCGAAAAATCGCCGATAGAATCCCAACCTGTATCAGCGCCTAATTGCTTTAGCATACGGGCATTGTTATTGCGTAATGCTCCCAGGTGATATTGCTGTACCCATCCTTTTTCATGATCCCATTTTGCAAATTCGATCAGCATGGCTGATTTGAATTTGAGATTTTCCGTATAGGTTAACTCCTTTCCGGTTCTTATCTTATCAAATATATTATTGATCTCAACATCAGTATAGTCTTCTGCATAGATCTGCTCAAGCCCATGATCCGAAACCTTACAACCAACCGTTGCAAAAAAATCATGCCTCGCTTTTAAAGCTTTTAAATAATCAGCATAAGATGAAACAGCAATGCCTGAAACTTCTTCCACTTTTGCTACATAGCTATTAAAGGCTTTAACATCATCTACATTCATTGCCTTATCAGGTCGATAGGCCGGTAATATTTTTATTTCAAAAAGATCTGCCTGGATCATTTGATGATGCTCCAATGAATCTGTAGGATCATCCGTAGTGCATAATACCTTTACATTCATTTTACGCAATAAATTGCGGACGGAGTATTCTGCAGTTTGTAATTTAGCTGATGCCTCATCATAAATCTCCTTTGCAGTATCTGCATTCAGTATAG
>JBDSXS010000241.1:0-22116 GCA_039926045.1 Ferruginibacter sp. | reverse complement strand
TTGAACCAAGCGAATTCACTCCATAAGCTGTATTGTTTAAGCCGGTAGTGTTGTTCCGCATGGCTTGCTCACCAATGGCAGTATTGTCGCTTCCGCTGGTATTAAACCGCATGGCATTAAAACCAATTGCTGTATTTGAAATTCCGGTAGTATTGCTGTAAAGGACTTCTGTACCTATAGCCGTATTTGCTATGCCGTAGTTGTTAGAGAAAAGTGTGTTTACCCCAAAAGCGGTATTGTTGGATTGGGAAGTGCTATTAGCAAGCGCCCCGGCACCAAAAGCTGTATTAAAACTCCCTGTAGTAATATTATTCAACGCTTTTACACCAAAAGCGGAATTGGAATTACCTGTGGTTACACTTTTACCTGCACCATATCCAAGTAATGTATTTGCGGAAGCAGAATCAATACTGCCGGCCCATTGGTTGTTCAGGCGGAACCGTATAGACTGGTTATCTGTAGTGCCAATAAAATGCTGAGCCGGATTGGTGTTTATATTTCCAGTCAGAGCCCAACCATTGCTTCCACTCAAAGTTTCCATCCAGTTCACACCATCATTAAACCAGAAGCTGCTGGTAGTTGTATCATATACCAGCAAACCTTTTACTGCAGGGATCGTTGATCTTGTAATAGTTGATGTTCTTGGAATTAATATCCCCTTGGTACTGCTGTTTATTTCCAATAGTGCATTGCTGTTGGGAGTGGTGGTGCCAATGCCTATGTTTTGGGCTGCAACATCTATAATGATGTTCAGCATGAAGAACAGGAGGATCATGTGTTTCATAACTATCCATTTAGATAGCCAAATTGCGACATATTGATAAACGGGAACAGCAGTACTTACTACTATGCAGGAATGGGTAAGTAACTTACGGGGATAGAGTCACTATACCATGAACTGTCAGCCCTGAGCTTGTCGAAGGCGGGTTACACATTATACATACCGCCTTCGACAAGCTCAGGCTTGTAAAGGTCAGATAATTCGGTAACAAAATCTATAGTGTTAACTTGATTTTGTTATGGCAATAAATATTAATGATTTAACAGTTGAACGTAAGTATTTGGATACTTACCGCTTCATGATTAAGGAATATGAACAGGTAAAGCTTAAAGTCCATCCTGTTCATAGATATGTTGAAGATCTTTACAAAGCCTGGGGTACGAACCGTAAGAGCTTTTTGAAGTATTACAACAGGTTCAAACAAAGTGGAAAGGACTCAGATCTGTTGCCACGCAAACGTGGCCCCCGATATAAGACCAGGCGACCTTTGAAGTTCATTGAGAATAAAGTGATAGAGTTGCGGCAGCGAGGCAACTCAAAACATGAAATTGTCAGCATTTTAAAGCCAACTTTGAATAAATTTACACCGTCTCCTTCGGGGGTGTATAACATCTTTAGGCGTTATGGCTTAAACAGGCTAACCCCGCAGATCCGACAGAACAAACGTAAAATTATCAAAGAAAGAATGGGCCAACTTGGACATATTGATTGCCATCATTTAGGGAAAGCAATTATCAGGGGGGAAAGTCGCAAGCTTTATCTGGTATGCGTTCTGGACGATTACAGTCGTTTGGCATGGGCTGAAGTTACAGAAGATGTTACAGCCCTGACAGTAATGTTTGCAGCTTTAAAATGTATGAATATTCTTCATGATCAGTATAAGATAAAGTTCGAAGAAGTAATTACAGATAATGGACCGGAGTTTGGGCAACGCAATAGTAAGAGCAAAATGCAGCATCCTTTTGAACGAATGCTTTTGGAGTTAGGAATTAAACACCGTTATACACAACCCTATCGTCCACAAACAAACGGGAAAGTTGAGCGTTTTTGGCGAACTATAAAAGAGGACTTGATAACAGAAACAGATTTTGATTCATTTGAAGAATTTAAAGACGAGGTGCTGCAGTATATGGTTTATTACAACCACGAGCGGCCACATGGAGGAATAGAGGGAAAAAAACCATGTGATATGGTTGATCCTGAAAAAACTTAGGTGAAGGTGGAGATGCTGAACGGCGAACGAAAATCTCCACAAATTGAAGTGAGCCGTTCAGCATCGGCAAATTAAAAAGTGTTACCGAATTACTAAACACTTACAAGCCTGACATTCATTTTAAAATTAATTTTTTAAGCTGGGAAATGAGCGGGAATGCTTAATCCTTTTTAAAAATTATTTCCGCACGGGCATTAGCTAAAATATCACGCGGGTTTTTACCGGCATTAACCGGCCGGCGGTTACCATAATTTTTTATGTAAGTAATTCTTGCCGGATTAAGCTGCCTGGAGACCAGGTATAGCTTTACGATCTGCGCCCTTTCATTGGCAAGCTTTTCGCAGACAGTATTAACGGCTTCTCCTTTGTAGGCATGACCTTCAATGCCGACGGTATAGGCAGGGTTTTCTTTTAAAACCCCAACTACACTATCCAATACTCTGTATGTCATGGAATACAATGCCGACTCCTGTGTGGCAAAAGGCACTACAACCGCATTTGGATTGGGACAGCCCTTATGTTCCTGTAAACCGAAAACATCGGGACATGCATCATCATTATCTGCAATACCGTCCTCATCCCTGTCGGATATGACAACTACTTTTGGAGGTGGAGGATAATTCAGTATTATTTCTGCACGGCAATTAATAAAATGACCCTCCTTGTCTTTATTAATATAGGATTGCCTTTTGTTGCCCCACGCATTTAAAGAAAAGATCCTGGAACTGTCGATACCTCTTCCTAAAATATAAGTCTGCACAAATAATGCCCTGTTTAAAGAAATAAAATAACAGATCGTATCGGATCCTTCGTCTTTATAAGCATACCCATCAATAGAAAGTGTAACAGCCTTATTTTTTAGCAGGATGTTAACTGCACTGTCGATAGCTTCAAAAGTAAAAGCATAAAATAAAGCAGATTGTTTATATTCAAACCGGATCACCGTAGTGTCACTATAAGCCTGGGCCATAGTGCGGGGCATATTTAAGATCAATAAGGTAAATAAAAGCCAGTAGGGCCTGGTCATCCTGTAAATTTTAATGATAAAACAAAGGTAATAACTAATCGATCAGGTAATAATTCCGGAACCACGGCTTTAAAAATGCAACTTATATGCCAACATTGTAAATGAACGGACCGTCTTCGGGAACGGAGTGATAATTCAAGTGCAGCAGCCTGCATTCCTGCTGCCATTTTTTAATTTTCCAGGCGGGATTTGAAGCATCGAAAACAAATTGTGTGCAGTGAAAGATCTTTGCCAGTGAAGTAATATCAAGCTTAGGATTTTTTGAAATGATGACCAGGTCAAGCTTGATTCTTTCGGGAACAGGTTCAAAATTCATCGCTTTATCCAGTATCAGAACTTTTCTGTTATTAAATTGATAAAATATCCCCTGCTGAAAAACACCAGCCAGTACAGCGGTTCTGCCATTAAGCTGTTGGGCTATTCTGCCGGGTTTTAAGTGAAAATTTTGTAATGCTCCGTCTTCAAGCAAAATACTGTCGCCTACAAAGAGGTACCTGTTTCCATTAATGATATCAATGGCTTGTTGTTTTGGCACATTATAAACAATTAATTTTTGCTGATTAGCGGTTTTCCATTTGTTATAGGCAGATAGCATTGCAAATGCCAGTAATGCGGTTAATCCCACCTGGAAATATTTTTTGTTTTTCCGGATCAGCCACACACTAAGGGCTGTTACCATTACATATAATAACCAGGTAGATAAAACATTGGCGGGTATCTCATCCCAAACAGCAAATGAAAATTCATTTACCCAAAGGATAAATCTATTCATACACCAGGTTAAGCCTCCGGCTAATTTACCAAGGTACATGCCTATATACGGTAACCAGGAAAAAGCGACCAATGCAATAATAGCATACAAAATAACGGCAGACAGTGGTACTGCAACAAGATTGGTTATTAAGAACAGGTTGGGGAACTGGTGAAAATAATAAATACAAACCGGGAATGTGAGTAACTGTGCTGCAGTTGATACACAGATGAGCTGCCAGGTCTTATCAAGCCATTTATTTTTAATGTAAAATAAATTGTACAGGGGTTTCTGAAAGATGACGATCCCCAGCACAGCGAGGTAAGATAATTGAAACCCTACCGCCCATAGATAATACGGATCATAACAAAGCAATAAAAATGCTGATGCTGATAATGAACTGTATATTGATGCCTGCTTTTTCAAACTTTTACCAATGGCTATACAGGAGAACATAACAGCGGCCCGCAGTACAGAAGGTGACGCACCTGTAAGAATGGAAAACAGCCAAAGGCAACCCAGAATCAAAAGCAGTTGCAGAATTTTTGACCTGTTAACGAAAGGGATCGTTGCAAATATCCAAACCAGTAAAACATAGATCAATGCCAGGTGCATACCCGAGATGGCAATGATATGCACTACACCCGTATTGCTGTAAGCCTGTACCAGGTCCTTGTCAAGGTCATTGGTATAACCTATCAGCAATGCTTCAGCAATAGCCAGTTCATCTTTACCGGTATGTATTGTATTTCTTAAAACACCTAAAACATATTCCCTTGCTGAAAAAATAAACTGTTTAAACTTATTTCCGGCAAATGCCTCATTTTCTTTGACTATGATCCAGTCCTTATCTTTTAAAAAGACATTGTGAAATATTCCCTGGAAAGCAGCATGGCGCTGGTAATTGAATGCCCCGGGGTTACCGGAGTTTTTTATTTGTTGCAGGCCCTTGTTGATGATGATCCTGTCTCCATACTGCAGATCATTTTCGATACTATCCTTAGAAAAATACAATAACAGTTTTCCTGTACAGGGAATTGTTATTCCGTTTTTAATGATGGATTCAACATATCCATCCGCTTTAAAAGATCTACTTTTCTCTACAAGCGGTTCCTCGATACGTACCACCATCCAACTGCTATCGCGGTAATAATTTCCATACCAGTTTGCATTATGCCTGATATCTTTTTGCCAGGTAAGCAAAGCACCCAAGCCAATAAACAATAGCTGGATGATAGATCCCTGCAAAGCTTTTGATTTGAACCTTAAAGCAAGTGGCAGCAACAAAAACAAAAGAAAGGCTATGCTGAAAGAAATTAAAGAAATAACAAGAACTGTAACCGGAATTTGAAAATACCATTGCAGCATGATGCCTGCTATAAGTGGCAATAGCAGCCTGATGAATGGCGCTTGTTTCCAAATAGGAATGCTGTGGGTACGGGGCATTTCTCAAATTAAAAAATAAAGCGGGCAACAGTTATATCCAGCCGAATACAAACGGAAGGAAGCGGATATTGTGGCAGCAGGTGGATAAAGCTATGGCGCTTATTCAACAGCAAACCAATCAATGATCAATGACTGACCCCAGCCGCTATTGGTATCTGTTCTTTGTATGTTTATATATACGGCAACAGCACTAACAGAACGCACTGATACGGAAAAGGCATCAGTGCAGGAGGAGCAGCCTGCATCATTTCTTGCTGTTAAAAAAACGTGGGGTGTAGAAGAAGTAAAAGCGACAGGAAAAGAAAAACTCCATAGTTTTTCTCCTGATCCATTACTGCCGACAACAATAGAGCCGTGTTGCATTTTTGTAAATATTGTTCCATTACTCACCTGTAAGCCATTAGTGGTGATGGTACCATTTACATCAAGTGTTGCGGAGGGTGCAGTGGTACCTATACCCACATTACCTGTGTTGGAAATACTTAAACGGTTTACGCTGTTGGTATAAAAATCAAGGCCCCATAGATTGCCGGTTGCTGTTCTTTTACTGGCAATAGCTTCTCCTGAGTTACTGGCTCCAAAATGCAGACTGTTGGCAAGAGTGCCGTTATTGGCGTTGTTCTCATCAACGGCAATATCAGTAGCGACTGACAATAAACGAGCAGGTGAATAAACACCTATGCCAACACTGCCTCCATTTGTTATAACCATTCTGTTTGCATAATTGGTTATAAAATCCAAACCCCAATGATTCCCTCCTAATGTTCTTTTGCTCCCTATGGTTTCTCCGGTATAGTAGGCACCAAAACGAAGGGCGTTGGCAGTATCACCATTGTTGGCATCATTATCATCAACACGTAGATCATTTTTTATTATTCCATCACCCGCGTGGATGGTACCGGTGTTTCCAACACCTGCATAAATATGGTTGACAGCATTATTGCCTAATTGTATGGCATTACTTGCGTTAACTATCGCCCCGTTTCCAATTGCGGTGGCATTGGTTAAGTTCCCTGAACCGACATTTGCATTATTACCCAAAGCCGTATTGTTATCGCCTGTAGTATTAGTAAGTAAAGCACTTTGACCTAATGCCGTATTACCATCCCCGCCGGTATTTAAGGATAATGCATTATATCCATTAGCTGTATTTGAATTTCCGGTTGTATTTGCAAACAGGGCTTGAGTTCCCGTTGCAGTATTTAAACCACCACTTGAATTTGCTGAAAGCGTATAAGTTCCAATGGCTGTATTCTGATTACCGGTATTAGCGGATGCGGTGGCAGACCCTCTCAGAGCGCTATAGCCAAATGCAGCATTGAAGTTGGTAAAAGCACTGGCAGTGTTATTGGCATTCTCCATAGCCCAAGTGCCTATTGCTGTGGCAATACTTCCAGCTACATTGGTAGAAAGTGTTCGCCATCCATAAGCCGTATTATAGCTCCCCAAAGTATTAGCGCTCAAAGCACTCATCCCGGAGGCAGTATTTGCCTGGCCAGTGGTATTGGAAATAAGCGCCTGGTATCCATTGGCGGTATTGTTCATGCCGGAAGTATTGCCCGAAAGTGATTGATAACCCATTGATGTATTATTACTCCCTGATGTATTGGAGTAAAGAGCGCTATCTCCTGTGGCCGTATTATTGTCTCCCGTAGTATTGGAATAAAGGGCCTTTACACCAGTGGCGGTATTGCCAAAGCCTGAAATATTACTCCAAAGCGATTGGAAACCCAATGCAATATTATAATTGCCGGTATTATTAGCAGCTATGTTTGATCCCCTCAAAGCTTCATAGCCCAATGCCACATTGTAGTTAGTAAACGGAGTTGCGGTGTTGTTCGAATTGATCATAGCGTTGAGACCTACCGCAGTACCATAACTTCCGGCTACATTACTTGAGAGTGCGTTTGAACCGATAGCAGTATTGAAATCGCCGGTAGCATTTCCCGAAAGAGCACCAGTACTCATTGCTATGTTATAATCACCTGAAGTATTCAAATAAAGTGCCTGGAAGCCCATTGCAATATTGTGGTTCCCTACAGTATTTGAATAAAGCGGCTGGAATCCCTCAGCGATATTACCATAACCAATTGAGTTGGAATTAAGTGCCTTATACCCGTTTGCAACATTAAAACTACCTGTAGTATTCAAACGAAGTGCACTGTCTCCAATAGCTACATTACCCCAACCTGTTGTGTTTGAACTAAGCGCCTTGTATCCGTTTGCTGTATTGCTATAACCTGTGGTGTTTGAAAAAAGTGTACTATCTCCATTAGCTGTATTATAATCTCCAGTGGTATTGGAATAAAGCGCCCGCAGCCCAATTGCGGTGTTGCTGAAACCTGAAGTATTGCTCCATAGCGATTGATAGCCCAAGGCGGTATTATAGTTGCCTATATTATTAAAAGGCAAAGTAGATCCTCTTAATGCTTCAAATCCAACAGCTACATTATAATTGGTAAATTGGGTAGAAGTATTGTTAGCATATAACATAGCATTTTTGCCAATTGCGGTACCATTATCACCTGCAATATTATAACGAAAGGCACTATCTCCTATAGCTGTATTATTGCTTCCTGTTCCATTACTATTCAGAGCATAATTTCCGCTTGCTGTATTCTCTGATCCCGTAGTGGTTGCGCCAAGTGCATAAGACCCGGTAGCCGTATTCCCATTTCCTGTTGTATTGACAAAAAGCGAACGTTGCCCTATTGAAGTATTCTGATTTCCGATGGTGTTTGCGGTAAGCGCACCTGACCCACTTGCGGTATTAAATGAGCCTGTTGTATTCGCATTGCCCGACCTGTACCCAAAAAATGTGTTATTCAATGTTGCGTCAATTATACCAGCTTTTTGATTAAACACTTTGAAGTTAAGGGCATTATTATCTGTTGTACCGATAAAATTGGCAGAAGTAGTTCCTGTATTGCCACCGGTTCTCCATGCCAGTGAATCGCTGTTGGCATTACTGAACATCCAGGTCCATTTGCTGCCGTTATAGTAATACAGGCCAATACTGTCAGGGCTACTTTGAAATATCATTAATCCCGTTGCCGGTGAAGCAATAGCATCCCGTTCTGTTCTTGACATGCGTGGGATCAATATTCCTTTTACAGTACTCTTTACATCAAGCAGGGCGCTTGCATTAGCCGTACTACCATCAGTATTTATGGCAAAAGATTGGGCAGTAGCAGGAATGGAGTAAAACAAGGGCAGCAGTAATAGCAGCAGGTATCTCTTTTTCATAAACCATTTTTAAGATACCAAATATGAAAAAAAATAGGGGTACACGGTATCGCCAAAACGGGGTATAACTTAAACCAGCTTATTCTTCATGGCCTTGCTAATGGCTTCTCCTTTGCTATTTACGTGCAGCTTTTCGTAAATGTTGCGTAAGTGTGTGTGGATGGTATGAAAGCTGACATTCATTTTATCTGCGATCATTTTATAACTGAGGCCATCAACCAACAATTTTAAAACCTCTTTTTCTTTTTCTGTAAGTTGTATGAATTCTCCCTGGCGGGGGTGTTCCTGAAAATTATTCAATACTTTTTTGGCTACCGATGGAGTAAAGAAGGAACCACCTTCCGCTACTTCACGAATGGCCTGCAGTATTTTTTCGGGTGCTGTATTTTTTAAGATATAACCTGAAGCTCCATTACAAAGAGAAGCGAATATCTTATCCGCATCATCAAATACTGTTTGCATGCATACGTTTATTTCAGGAAAATTTTCTTTTATTTCCTTTACAGCATCAATTCCGTTTTTACCGGGTATATTAATATCCATCAATACTACATCAGGTCGCAATGCTTCTATTTTTTGTTTCAGTCTTGTGGTGTCTTCAAAAGAGCCGCAGAGTTCCATATCGTTACTGGTAACAATGACAAACTCCAGGCTTTCTCTGAATTTTTGATTGTCTTCAAAAACAGCAATTTTCATTTTTTTTATTTCAGTTATAAAGATGATTTATAAATCAGCTAATGTTTATCGCCAATTGTGGTGATGTCGCCAGCCATACAAAATTCATATCAGGCAATGCAAAGAAACCGCTGTTCCTTCACCCGTAACAGTATTGATCTTCATGGCGCCTTTTATTTCTATCGCCCTTGCACGTAAACTTTTCAATCCATTGCCTTCTTTTATAGCAGTTTCAATAAAACCTTTACCATTGTCCCTGATCAGCATATCCAGTTTTTTATTATGCAGTTCTATCGCTACCCAAATATCAGCCGCATCAGCATATTTCACTGCATTGTTCATGGCTTCTTTAAAAATAAGGTAGATATTTTTCCTGTGTGCCAGCGGAAGTGTCACTTCATTGAATTTTTCATCAGTTTTAAAATGCAGCCTGATATTTTTTACGGCACACATATCGGCAGCATAGCTTTCCATTCGTTTGATCAATTTTTCTCCATCATCATTATTGGGATTGATCGCCCATACAATATCGCTCATACTGTTAACCATGTCACGGCTGTTCTCACCCATTTTATCCAATACATTTTCCAGTTGCGGGTTGGTGCCTTTTAACTGGCTTTTCACTGCTTGGCTGTAAAGTGATATAGAACTGAGCGTTGCCCCGATATCATCATGCAGGTCTGTTGCAATACGGGTACGCATCCGTTCCAGTTCCAATGCTTTTTTCAACCGGAACCTGTAAAACAAAAATGTGGCTGCACCCAACAACATAACGATAAAAGTTATGAACCACCAGGTGCGATAAAAAGGCGGGATCACGGAAAAGTTTAGCATGGTCTCTTTGCTTTCACCTCCTTCTGTATTTACGGTCTTTGCTTTAAAGACATAACTGCCCGGGGGCAATTGATCGTATCTCACAATGGCGGCTCCTGTGATCTCACGCCAGTCCTTATCCCAGCCATCCAGCTTGTACAATATCCTGTTCTCTTTTTCATTTATAAAATCGATAGCAGAAAGCTCTATCTCGATAGCATCCTTATAAGAACTGTTAATGTTAACAGGCTGAATTGAAACAAGGTAGTTTTGTTTTTGCCCGTATTTTATTCTATTGATAATAACAACAGGCGGACCCGTGCTTTTCGGCAAAAGAGAATCTTTCAATATACCGATACTTCCCTTGCCGTTAAATAAGATCTCCTGGGGGCCAATGGCCATTTGAGAAAAATCACTCTCTTCCTTTGCTGTTTCGGAAGATATAATTGTCCATTTCCTGAACGCGGTATCTGTTTTAAAAACTCCTTTTGAAGTGGCAATCCATATACTGTTGCCTTCCCCGGCAATTATTTTTTCTATGGTGAAGGAACTAAGCCCACTCTGCGGGAAAATTGTCACCAATTTATTGTTCTTAAGCTCATACACACGAAGCCGGCTGCTTACAAGGGTTCGGTTATCAGTTGTAAATGCAATTTTTTCCGGGCCTGTTTTAGTTTCATCGATCTGTTCTTCATACGAAGGCGCCCTTATAATCCGGTAAGAAAAATCAGTTGGATCTACACTATACAATTTATTATAAACACAAAAATAAATATTACCGTTCTTTCCGCATACCAGATCAGTAGCAGATCTTCCGAATATATTATCTGCCTTCGTGCTATCAGCAAAAAGTGACCAGGTTTTTTTAATAACCGGATCATACACTAATATTCCATAACGGCGCATGGTAAGCCAGATCTTACCCTTGTTATCTTTGGCAATAAACCCGGTATTGGTTTGTCCTGAATTTTCTTTTATTAAAGAAGTGAGGTCTGTCAGGCGGTTTTGGTAAATATCATAATAACCAAAGCCTTCTACTGAAGTGAACCAGTAACCATGCTCATCCGGTAGCCAGTTATTAATATACCGCAGTAATTTATTTTCATTGGCCGGTAACAACATCCTGGTGATCTTTTGATCTCCGGCCCCATACCTCCACCAGCCACCGATCGTACTGAGGTAATAAATATCCTGCGGTCGTTTTATATCAGGAATGATATGATACACATAATTATCCCCTATCTTATGATTGCTGAAAGATACCCATTGTACCGGCTGTCCTGATGAGTTTATTTTGTATAGACCATTATAACCACCTGCCCAGATAGTTCCTTTCCCGTTGTTCAAAAGATTATTAAAGGCTGTAGTAGAGAAACCGTGTCTGTTTTCCTGTGCAACGGTAACCAGTTTATTTACGCCGTCTTTTTCTTCAAGATAAAATAAGGCCCCATTAACGGCAAGTAATAAATAAGCAGCATTGCGGGTTTGTATTTCGGTAATGCCAGATACGACAATGCTTGCAGCGGGAGGATTTTTAATGATAACTTTTTCAAAAATATTTTTTTTTTCATTGAAGCGAAATAAGCCGTTGCCGCCCCAACTACCCGCCCAGATATTGCTATTCCTGTCTTCATACAATGAAATAATTCCATTCTCGTTTAAAGATTCTCCTTTAGTTTCAGGAAAATGAAAAGACAGGTAAGTTTTTTTATCCCGGTCAAATAATTTTATCCCATAAGAGGTGGCTAGCCAAAAACGGCCCTTACTGTCTTCCAGTATACGGTCAATAAATTTATTGATCCGGGCATCTGCCCCATAAACGGATACAGGAAAATTTTGAAAGCTGTTGGATCGTTTATCAAACAGGGCAACTCCTTTTTCAGTGCTTACCCAGAGGTTTTTGCTTTTGTCAACATACAAGCAATTACACCATTTATAAGGGATCGTTCCGGGGCCGCTGCCTTCATAATAATGTGTAATGACCTCGGTAAAAGGGTTTAGCTTATTTAATCCATTGGCGGTTCCTATCCATATATTGCCTTCATTGTCTTCTGCCAGGCAGGTCACAGAAAGGTCTGTAAGCCCGTTTTTTCCAAAACTGTTATATTGCTTAAAAACTTTCCCATCATAGCGATTCAACCCGTTGCCAGCAGCGATCCAGAGAAAACCACGGCTGTCTTGCAGGAACTCAAAGATCGCATTATCGGTGAGGCCATTAACAGTTGTATATCTTTCCACATTAAAAACAGGGGCCTGGCTATCTGCAAATACACATTTAGCTAAAAGGAAAATTAATATGAAAATCTTTTTTTTCATTCAGATCGCATACAAAATAAAAAATCCTGAACAGAGTTTTGCATCTATTCAGGATTTTACAAATAAAATGCTCTTATTTACTAAAATGCATGCTCCGCTCTTTATACATGCTTGAAATAGGGATGATCATTTCTTAAATCCAATCCGTTCCTATCGTTCCACTTCCGTTGTTCAGCTTTTTCATCTAATAAATTCTCCATAGCGTCGTATATCTGGTTCAGTTGTATATCGTGGTCACCAATTCTTTCCTTAATTTCCTGTAATTGCTCTTTGATGTCGTTTTGCTTTATCAGCACCTGCCTTACTGCTACAAAAGCCCGCATAATGGCAATGTTCATGCTGATTGCTTTCTCAGAGTTTATTACACCACTTAACATGGCAACACCTTGTTCGGTAAAAGCATAGGGTAATGCCGTTGCCGGACGCTTATCCGAGTATGTCATCACAAATTGTGATGACATACTAAATCCTTCATTTGCTTTATTACTTCGAAATTTTATACTTTCAAACTCTGCTTTTGTTAGACGAAACATAAAATCTTCCGGAAACCTCCTGATATTACGCTTTACTGCCTGGTTCAAAACCCTTGTTTCTACTTCATACAGACTGGCCAGATCCCGGTCCAGCATTACTCTTTCGCCTCTTATTTCATATATCTTGTTTTGGATGCTTTGTATTATTTGCATAGCAGAATTTTTAGAGATCCAGGCAATATATTAATTAGGCTTTATTTTGAAATGGGATAAACCACTTGTTTTTGTGGTGATTTGCCCAAAAGATTTTGGCGTTCGATAGATTTTGGGCAAAAAAATAAGGTCACAATTTGTGACCTTAAAGATTTTTTTTACAGTTAGTCTTCCTTACCGGAATGATTCAGGCCGCCTGGAGCGTCCCGACTCTATTTGCTCAGGTGCATGCTCCGCTCTTTATACAACTGCCTGAAGTAAGGATCACGCAGGTCTTTAATAAAACGTATTGCTTCACCCGTACTTTTCATCTCCGGCCCAAGCTCTTTATTTACACCGGGGAATTTATTAAAGGAGAAGACCGGCTCTTTTATAGCAAAGCCTGTAAGCTTTTTCTCGAATGTAAAATCTTTAAGTTTGTTTACATCCATCATTATTTTAGTAGCAATATTTAAATAAGGTATCTGGTAGGCTTTTGCAATGAAAGGTGTGGTACGGCTGGCCCTTGGGTTGGCTTCAATTACATATACATTACCATCTTTAATGGCAAACTGGATATTGATCAGCCCTTTTATTTTTAATGCCCTTGCAATTTTTTCGGCATACTCTTCCATGGTATGCACGATCAACGGCGATAAATTAAACTGTGGCAATACAGCATTGCTGTCGCCGCTGTGAATACCTGCAGGTTCAATATGCTCCATCACACCCATCACATGAAAATCTTCACCGTCGAAAATGGCATCTATCTCTGCTTCCTGGCAACGGTCAAGAAAATGATCGATCAGTATCTTATTGCCCGGCAAATGTTTTATTAAACTCAGCACACCTTTTTCCAGGTCTTCATCATTAATAACAATGCGCATTCTTTGTCCGCCTAAAACATAACTCGGCCTGATCAATACAGGGTAACCCACCTGCTTAGCTACTTCAATTGCTTCATCAGTATTAAACGCTGTGCCATAATTTGGATAAGGTATCTCTAGTTCTTTCAGCATATCACTAAATCTTCCCCGGTCTTCGGCAATATCCATACTGTCGAATGAGGATCCGATTATTTTTATTCCTTTTTCATGCAAACGCTTGGCAAGTTTTAATGCCGTTTGTCCGCCCAGTTGCACAATTACCCCATAAGGTTTTTCATATTCAACGATCTCCCACAGGTGTTCCCAAAACACAGGTTCAAAATAAAGTTTGTCGGCAATGTCAAAATCAGTTGAAACAGTTTCGGGGTTACAGTTTACCATGATGGCTTCGTAACCGGCTTCTTTTATAGCCAGTAAACCATGAACACAACAGTAGTCAAACTCAATACCCTGGCCAATTCTGTTGGGACCGCTACCCAATACAATAATTTTTTTCTTATCAGAAACTATTGATTCATTATGAATCACAGACTTACTTCGATCTCCTACCTGTCCTCCCCCTTCGGAGGAGATAGAGGGGGCCTCAAAAGTAGAATAGAAGTAGGGTGTCTTCGCTTCAAACTCGGCACTGCAGGTATCTACCATTTTAAATACACGGGTAAGGCCCATGGTCTTTCTTCTTTCATAAATAGCTTCAGCATTCTCTTCCTTCATAATGCGAACGATCTGCTCATCACTAAAGCCCAGCAATTTCGCTTCTGTTAAAATATCATCAGGCAAAGTTTTCAGATCATAATTCGCAATCTGTTTTTCGCAATCACATATTTTCTGGATCTGGTAAATGAACCAGCGGTCAATTTTAGTGCTTTCGCAAATGCGTTTAACACTGGCGCCTGCCATCAACGCATCTTTAATTCTGAATATCCTGTCCCACTTTGGAATTTTAATATACTCGATCAGTTCATCGGCATGCATCAAACTTTTACCGTAATAACCAAGGCCCACTGCTTCATTCTCTAAACTCTGACAGGCTTTTTGCACCGCCTCGGCAAAACTCCGGCCAATACCCATTACCTCACCCACACTCTTCATCTGGAAACCCAATGTATCTTTTGCTCCTTTAAATTTATCAAAATTCCACCTGGGTATCTTCACAATTACATAATCGAGCGCAGGCTCAAAATAAGCAGATGTTGATTGGGTGATCTGGTTCTTCAATTCATCAAGATTATATCCGATCGCCAGCTTAGCTGCAATTTTTGCAATTGGATAACCTGTTGCTTTACTGGCCAGGGCAGATGAACGGCTAACCCTTGGATTAATTTCCACCACGATAATTTCTTCTGTTTGCGGATTGAGGGCAAACTGAACATTACAACCGCCGGCAAAATTTCCAAGGTCCCTCATCATCCTTATCGCTGTGTTACGCATTAACTGGTAAGCCGTATCACTCAAGGTCATTACCGGCGCTACGGTTATAGAATCACCGGTGTGTATCCCCATGGGATCAAAATTTTCAACACCACAAATGATTACTACATTGTCTGCATTATCCCTCAACAATTCAAGTTCAAATTCTTTCCAGCCCAATACCGCTTTTTCAACCAGTACTTCATGTATAGGGCTTGCGATCAGGCCCATATTTAACGCTTCGTCAAGCTCATCTTTACTAAAAACAATACTGCCGCCGCTGCCACCCAAAGTAAAAGAGGGCCTTAACACCAACGGAAACCCTATCTCCTGTGCAAATTCTTTTCCTTCCAGGAATGAGTTGGCAATTTTTGCAGGGCAAACCGGTATGCCCATTTCGATCATCCACTGGCGGAATTTTTCCCTGTCCTCTGCTTTATCAATGGCTTTAATATCTACACCAATTAAGCGAACATTGAATTTTTCCCAGATCCCAAGCTCATCAACTTCTTTACAAAGGTTAAGGGCTGTTTGGCCACCCATGGTTGGCAAAACTGCATCGATCTGGTTTTCTTCCAATATCTGTTCAATACTTTCAACCGTTAATGGTAACAGGTAAACCCTGTCTGCCATCATAGGGTCGGTCATAATGGTAGCCGGGTTACTGTTGATGAGAATAACTTTTACGCCTTCTTCTCTCAGGGAACGGGCTGCCTGGGTACCTGAATAATCGAACTCACAGGCCTGGCCAATAACAATGGGACCCGAACCGATAATTAAAACTGATTGTATGGAATTGTCTTTTGGCATAGCAGGATTGCCGGTGTTGCGGCGGGCAAAAATACTTGTTAATGATGTAAATAAAAAACCTGTATGTTCTCATACAGGTTTTTTTACTAAGATTTTTTCCGTGGGGACAGCTTTGACAAACCATTATTTATTAATTGGTACCGTCACATCCCATGCACCTTTTTCAAAAAATTCGATCTCTACAATGGAATTTCCGAAATTAAATGTACACCTGAAAGGAAACACTACCTCTCTAAATGTAGTAACTTCTTTATTGGTTAAGGCAGTATTTGATTTACTAACATATGAACCTCTGATTACCTGATGCGCAGTCATTTTAGTGTTGTTGTTATTAAACGTGCTGCTTTGGAATGAACTGTTATTTGCCAGGTTTTGGACTGTAATAGTTATGGATGCATCCTCACTACTCATTTTAGTTACCTCCACCCTTCCTACTTCGGAGGTAGTATTGGTAATAACATATGGATCTTTATATTCTCCTTTATAATTTCCATTTCTCCAATAACCGGTTATTAGTGTTTCTATACCATTTTCAAAGCGGTGTAATTGCCCTTTTCCATCTTTCAGGCCTTTTTTCCAACCACCATAATAATAATCTCCACTGGTCCAGGTGTATTTACCGTTCCCTTCCGGTACTCCGTTCTTAAACTCGCCATCGTAAGTATTTATGCCAACGGCCTTACCATTGCCATTTGCTTTCCCGTTCTTACAATCGCCCTCATAAGTGCCCTTTAAAGAATCAAGAAGTACTGCACAGGTAGCGGTTTGTGCTGTAATACGCTGTATACTAATGGTGAAAAAAATAATTAAAAGCAGTTGTTTCATAATTGTAGGTTTTGGCTTGATTTGTCCGATTAGATGTAATTTTATGTATAATTACATAAAGCGAACGCGTCTTTTATAAAAATAATGATTAAAGAACTACAAAAGGCCATATTACCTGTTTTCCTGTTGTTAAATATATTCAATTGCCCTGCGCAGTTCTTTCCACCAAAAAATTACCCGCAACAATATTTTACTTATCCTGTAGTAGCCACTTACTCATTAGCTGCAAATTTTGGCGAATTAAGGCCAAACCATTACCATATGGGGTTGGATTGCCGTACTGACCAAGGCCAGAATAAACGGGTTTTGGCTGCTGCTGATGGTTATATAGCAAAAGTAAAGATAGAACCCTGGGGATTTGGGAGGTGTATCTATATAAACCATCCAAATGGCTTAACGACTTTGTATGCTCATCTGAATGATTTTTATCCGGCCCTCGAAAAATATGTGAAAGAACAACAATATGCCCTAAAAAGCTGGGCCGTTTTTTTAGATATTCCCGCAAATCTTTTTCCTGTACAAAAAGGCGATACCATAGCTTTTAGTGGCAATACCGGCGGTTCGCAGGGGCCTCACCTGCATTTTGAAATAAGAGATACAAAAACTGATAAAGCTTTAAATCCGCTGTTATTTAATTTGCCGATCCCCGATAATGTTGCCCCGGATATTTACAGGTTAGCTGTGTATGACCGCAGCAAAAGCACTTATGAACAGGTTCCTAAAATGTATAGCCTTAAAAAAATAAATGGCGAGTATGTAACAACTCCCCGTTTGTTAATTGCAGCTTCAGATAAAGTAAGTTTTGGGATCTCTGCTTCAGATCGCTTTACAGGCTCTTCCAATCGTAATGGTATTTATGAAACCGTGTTATATGAAGATGAAAGCCCGGTTATGGGCTTCCAGATCGACAGCATCAGCTATGATGAGACCCGGTATTTAAATGCGCACATTGATTATAAAGTAAGGAGCAGTGGAGGACCCTTTATACAACATGTTTCGAAATTACCGGGATATAACAACAGCATTTACAAAACTACCAATGGTGATGGCGTAATTACACTCGATGATACGGCTACTCACAAAATTAAATTAGAAGTAAAAGATGCTAATGGCAATATGTCAACACTCAGGTTTGAAATAGCCAGGAACAGAAATTATACCGAACCGGCTAAAGCCGGCACTGCTGCATTTTTTCAGCCAAATGAATTTCACCCGGGCCATATCAACGGATATGAAAACGAGCATATTATTTTTTACCTGCCCGAAAATGCTTTGTATGATTCCATTCGTTTTCAATACAGCGAAACGATCCCAAAACAGGGCTATCCCATTTATCAATTACACAATACCCATGTTCCTGTACAAAGTTATTTTCCAATTACCATAAAAGCTGCAACAGACCTGCCTGATAAAATGGTGATGCACCGCTTTGCAAATGGCAGGCATGATTATAAAAAAGCTGAACCCGTCACCCAGGGAAAGGAACCGGGCTGGTACAGGGCTTCTTTCAGGGAGTTTGGAAGTTTTCAGCTGATGGTTGATGTAGTGCCGCCCACCATTACGCCCATTGGTTTTAAGAATGGTATGCGCATAACCAAACAAAGCCGGATAGTTTTTGTTGTGAAGGATAATACAGAAGAAATAAAAATATTCACTGCAACGCTGGATGGCAACTGGCTTCGGTTCAGCAATGATAAAGCCAGCAGGTTCATTTATGAGTTTGATGAAATGTGCCCCCCGGGAGAACATGAATTAAAAATTATTGCAGAAGACCAGGTGGGGAATGTGGCGGAGAAAACATACAAGTTTATCCGTTAATCCGTTTAAACGTTAATTGGTAGGGTGCTTACGGATTTAAAGAGAACAACATCAGGCATACTGCATTACGG
Source organism: Ferruginibacter sp. (assembly GCA_039926045.1). Taxonomy (GTDB): domain Bacteria; phylum Bacteroidota; class Bacteroidia; order Chitinophagales; family Chitinophagaceae; genus Ferruginibacter. The sequence continues at coordinate 3,362 of JBDSXS010000241.1, read as the reverse complement.
ATTAACTAATTAACGGATTAACTTTTACGGATTAACCATTTAACGGATTAATATACTAATATGGCCCAACTTACAGAAGGTACAAAAGCCCCTGCATTTAAAGGCAAAGACCAAAACGGCAACGCTGTTTCTTTGGCAGATCATAAAGGCAAAAAAATAGTTTTATTTTTTTATCCCCAAGATGATACCCCTACCTGTACCATACAGGCATGCAACCTGCGTGATAATTTTAGCCTGCTGAAAAAAAGTGGATTTGTTGTTTTAGGTATTAGCCCTGATGAAGAAAAAAAACATAAAAAATTCGAGGCTAAATACAACCTGCCATTTACATTGATCGCAGATGTTGATCATAAGATAATTGATCAGTATGGTGTTTGGGGAGAGAAGCAATTATATGGCAGAACTTATATGGGCCTGCATCGCACTACTTTTTTAATTGATGAGAAAGGCGTTATCCGTAAAATATTCGTGAAGCCAAAAAACAAACAACACGCCGAAGAGATTTTACAAGCCTGGCAACTTATTGAAGAAAAATAGCGATAGTTAAATAAAGTGATCTTTAAAAAATAAGTTTATGAAAACATCTTCCGCCATCATCCTTTTCATTTTATTAACAGGCGTATTTTTTACAGGTTGCAGCAAAAGCGACACGGCTCCTACCGGCGGTGGCGGAGGAACCGGTGGCACGAGGACATTTTCCTGCGTGGGTATCAGTCCCAAATTTTCTGTGGATGTAGTGCCAATACTCACATCGGTTTGTTCTATCAACAGCAATTGCCATGCTGGCGGATCAATCAATTCAGGTGGACCTTTTACCACTTATGCAGAAGTTTTTGCAAAAAAATCAAATATCAGGTCAGCTATTCTTTCCGGTGTGATGCCACAAAGCGGCTCTATAACTCAGGCGCAGGTAAATGCTTTTATTTGCTGGATAGACAGCGGAGCACCCAACAATTAGTTGTAAACTTTGGATCAGCATAATTTCAACATTAAAGAAAATTCCTGGTTGGCAAAGATCGCCGCAAAAAAATTAGGATCACATGGAGTAGCCATGGTATTGGGCAAAACCATCCATCTCCACAATACTACTAAAGCCGAATTTTTGCAGGATGAGAAATGGGTAAAACACGAGCTGTGCCATATTCAACAATTTAAAGAACATGGGTATTTTGGTTTTATCATAAAATACCTTTGGGAAAGCCTCCGAAAAGGTTATTACAATAATCGCTTTGAAGTGGAAGCCAGGAAGGCTGAAACCTTATAATAGCCACTCCACTTCGCCAAAATCAAACTCATTTTCAACAGCATCCACAGTTATTAAATGGCCTTGTGCCGAAACCTCTTTTATTACCGTATCAAACTTTATCTCTCCTTTTTTAAGTGTTACTTTTTTATTCACCTTATAAAGATGTTCATTGTATTGCAGCAGGATGTCTTCGATCGTTTTCAGTTCAGCTAAGTTTTTCATCAGCAAAGTATAGAGTTCTTTCGCCAGGTCAATGGCATTAAAAGTTTTCCCTGTGATCTGCTTTAGCGAAACGGGGTTGATTAAGAATTTATCAAATGCGGTCTGGTTAATATTAATACCAATTCCCACCACAGCCCATTTCCATGCTTTACCCTGGTATTTGTTCTCAATTAATATCCCCCCTGCCTTTCTGTCACGCCAAAACAGATCGTTGGGCCATTTTATTTTGGTTTCATCACCGGCATACGCCGAAAAAAACTCAAAACACGCCAGGGCAACAGCTGCACTTAAATGAAATTGATCTTTAATTTGTAAAAGGGCGGGCTCCAAAACAAGGCTCATCGCTATACTCTTTCCTTTTTCCATTTCCCAGGCCTTGCCCCTTTGCCCTTTACCGGCTGTTTGTTCCTTTGCAAACCACAGCATACCGTGTTTAGCCATTCCCGCATGCACCCGCCCCATGGCATAGTTATTGGTACTGTCCACCGTATTTAAAATGGTAAAAAATCCCCCTTCGGCCATAATAATTCAAATGGCAAAGAAGTGTTACTTTTGCCAATAATTGCAAGCTACAAGCAACTTTATAAAAAAACAATAACAATCCTGTATTGGCTGTAATTTCCGTCACAGGTTTGAAAATTAAAAACATAAGCAGATTTGAACAATTTAAACGCATTAAATACCCGTAAAAAAAGCAGTGTTGTACGGGTTACGAGGAACAGCAAAATTTTCAAAACCATCATTCATGCAATACAGGAGAAAAAAGGCGAAAATATTGTAAGCCTCGACCTCCGGAAAATTCCCGAAGCAGTTGCAGATTTTTTTATAATTTGTCAGGCGGGTAATACAACACAATTAAGAGCCATTGCCGATTTTATTGAAACCGATGTGAAAGAAAAATGCCTGGAGGCTGCATATAAACATGAAGGCCGGCAGGGACAGCAATGGATCCTGATCGATTACGTGAACGTGGTTGTACACGTTATGTTACCCGAGCCCAGGAAATTTTACCAGCTTGAAGAAATGTGGAGCGATGCTCCCGTGATGGAACACCAGGGTTAAAAGATCAATTTAAAATAATAATAAAACATAAACGTCTATTATTAAACCATAAGTAATAGAACAAGGTTAGTACCTAATTAATGGCACAAAAAAACATGAATCAACAAGACAGCAAAAAGAAATTTATTCCTGATATGCCTCCAAAAGGAGATGATGGCAAGAAGAAACCCAGGTTTAATATTTATTGGATATACGGGATCATTTTTCTAACCATTATTGGCTGGAATTTTTTTCGTACTGTAAGCAGTGCCGGTATTGAGACCGACCAGCAGAAGTTTTATACCATGGTGTTGCAGGGCGATGTGGTAAAAATGAAAACCATTAGCAATAAAGATATGGTGCGTGTTTTTATTAATAAAGACAGCCTGGTTGCAAAAGCAGGTTTTTATAAGCAGGTCCTGAATGTAAAGCCCGATGATAAAAATTATGAAGCTGCAGTATCTGTAAAGGCCGACCAACCCCAGTTATTTTTCAATACTGTAGATGACAAAACATTTGCACTGCAAATGATCGAATTTTATAAGAATCATCCATCTGTAAAACAAGTAGTTGATACGCCGGAAAAGGAAGGCGAAATTTTCGGGCAGATCATCAGCACGTTATTACCCATTTTATTGATCGTTTTACTGTTTGTAATGATGATGCGTAAAGTAGGCGGGCCAGGTGGCGGCGGTGGTGCAGGCGGTATCTTCAGCATTGGAAAATCCAAAGCAACTTTATTTGAAAAAGGTACCAGGGTAAATATAAATTTTGGCGATGTTGCCGGTTTGGACGAAGCCAAAGTGGAAGTGATGGAGATCGTTGACTTTTTAAAAAATCCTAAAAAATATAC
>JBDSXS010000240.1:0-11608 GCA_039926045.1 Ferruginibacter sp. | reverse complement strand
TAAGATCACAGCAACCGGTACGGCCCTGTTTGAGGGTTATGTTAAAGGAGTATATGCTGATTCTGTTAAGCCGGCTTATCACCTGGCGATGGAAGTAAAAGACGGCTCCTTTAAATATACCGACCTGTCCAAAGCTTTTCAGCAAATTAATTTTAAAGCCGTGGTTGATAATAATGACGGGCAACCGGACAACACCATCGTGGATATTTCGAACGCTCACCTGGCCATGGATAATGAGCCATTTGATTTCAGGTTACTTGTAATAAAGCCGGTAACCAATATGTATGTTGATGCTGCAGCAAGAGGAAAACTTGATCTTTCGCAACTTGCCAATTATATAAAACTGGAGAATGGAACAAGTATTACCGGCCTGATGGATGCCGATGTCAACATCAAGGGTAATGTAAAAGAAATAGAGAACAAACAGTATAATGATTTTTATGCAGCAGGCACTGTTGACGTAAATGATTTTAATTACACCTCGGTTGATTATCCAACAGGTATTAAGATCAATAAAGTTCATAGTTTTTTTACGCCAACTAAAATTGATTTGTCTGACCTGAGCGGCCAGTACATGAGATCCAATTTTACCGGCGGCGGGCAGATCAATAACCTGTTAAGTTATCTTTTAAGCGGAAAGCCTTTGAGTGCTGATCTTTCCATTAATGCTGATAATGTAAACCTGAATGACTGGATCGGCGTGCCGACAGGCACAACCAGCAAAGCAGCTGCAGCTGCTCCTTTTGTGGTGCCCGCTAATTTAGACATCACACTGAATACCAAAATTGATAAATTTCATTACGACAAGCTGGATATTCAAAACCTCGACGGCATCATACAGGTAGAAGATGAAGCCGTTAAGCTGAATAATGTGAATGGCAGTGCATTGGATGGCACCATCAAGATCAATGGTTCTTATAGTACCAAAGAAAGTAAAACAAAACCTGCAATTGCCATGAGTTATGATGTGGCACAGGTAGATGTTCAGAAAACCTTTTATGCTTTTAATGTCTCGCAAAAGCTGATGCCCATTGGGAAATATTTAGCAGGAAAACTTACCTCCGTGCTATCGGCCAATGGAAAATTGGGTGATGGTATGAGTATAGATATGAATACCATATCGGGCAACGGCAATTTATTTTTGATCGAAGGCTTCTTAAGCAAGTTTGCCCCGTTGGATAAGATCGCTTCTGTACTGAATGTAAAACAATTGCAACAGATCTCTTTAAAAGATGTAAAAACATTTTTTGAATTTTCGAATGGCAAATTGCTGGTAAAACCATTTACGGTTAAAGTAAAAGACATTGTGATGGAGATCGGCGGCCTGCAGGGATTTGATGAATCTCTGAATTATGCCATCAACCTTAAACTGCCCCGGGCTTTAATGGGCACACAGGGAAACAAGCTGGTGAATAACCTGTTTGCCGCTGTAAATGCAAAGGGGATTCCGTTAAAGCCAGGTGATGTGGTTAACCTTAAACTTGCCATGGGCGGTACCATCAGGAACCCAACCATAAAAGTAGACCTGAAACAAACCGGGGAAACGATGGCTGACCAGATAAAGGAACAGGTGAAGGATTTTGTGCAGGCAAAGATCGACAGTGCAAAAAATGCAGCTAAAGACACATTGAATTCGATTAAGAAACAATTGACTGATGCTGCCAAAGAAGAACTGAGAAAAAAATTGTTTGGAAAAAAAGATACCCTTGCGGTTAAGGACTCAACACCTGTAAAAAATCCACCGGATAAAACCAAAGAATCAATAAAAGGATTGTTTGATAATTTATTAAAGAAGAAGCCAAAGGATACAGCTAATAAACATTAGGTAGCTTCTGAATTTAAAAAAAATAATTTAAAATGAATGTCAAGCTCAGGCTGACAACTTTTTTCAAACAGAGCCAGTACTAAACAATAGCTTTTTAAAATCTTTGAACTTTAAAGGCACCTGTATTTATAATTGATTCTTTTCCCTGGATGATGTCCGTCACTATTTTACCGGTTCCTGTTCCCATAGAAATGCCCAGCATGGCGTGGCCGCCTGCAATGACCAGGTTATCAAAATCAGAGACCTTGCCAATATAGGGCAGTCCATCCGGGGTAACCGGTCTTAACCCGTTCCATATTTTATCCGTTGGCGGAAAATCAATTTTTAATCCCGGGTAAAAATCTTTGGCCGAATTATAAATACCCTGCATGCGGCTGATCATTACTTTATTATTGATGCCGCTTAATTCCATCGTGCCCCCGATACGCAATTGTTGCCCCCAGGGCGTTATGGCGCATCTTCCGTCAACCAGTATAGCCGGGTATTTAATATTTTTTTCAACATGCTGGTAAGTATGGCTATATCCTTTACCCGGCTGTAATAATAATTTGATACCCATCATTTTTGCAACAACAGGTAACCAGCTGCCGGTGGCCAGCACAATTTGATCAACAGCAAATTCTCCTTTATCGGTAATTACTGATGAAATATTTTTATTCGATCTTTCAAAACCGGTAACTGTTGTGTTCAGCATAAACTGTACACCCTTGTTCTCTAAATATCTTTTCAATGCCATCATCATCTTGCCGGGGTTAAAATGACAATCATCTTTAAATAATACGGCTCCGGCAACATCAAGTTCTACATCAGGTTCCAGTTGTTGTACGGCATCTTTATGTAAACGTTCTACGCTCAGCCCGAATTTTTCCGCATCATCTGCCAAATGAAATTCATGATCAAGTGTTTTTTGTTGTTTGCACATCATCAGGCAACCCTTTTCTTCCATATCAAATGTATCACCTATCTCATTCCGCATTTCATTCATCAATTGCCGGCTCAGTTGTAAGATGTCATTTAGATGAGGAGCATTTTTTTCGACAGTTTTAGCGGAACTGTTCTTCCAGAAATGATATCCCCACTGCATCAGGTCTACATTCAGCCTTGGCTTAATGTAAAAAGGTGAAGTTGAGTTCAGCATCCATTTTAACCCCTGTGAAATAATACCCGGGCTTGCCAGGGGCACAAAATGACTTGGCGACATATAACCCATATTACCAAAAGAGCAGCCATCTGTAATATCTCCTCTTTCAATAACTGTTACATCATAGCCCTCTTTTTGTAAATAGTAAGCGCTGCTTAATCCTATTACGCCACCGCCGATTATTGTTATATTCATACCCCCTGCCCTCCGCCAGCTGGCGGAGGAATCTCAATTCAATTTACTCTGCTGCATAGTGAAGAGTTTAATTGAACAGAGTTTTAAATTTTATAATGATTTCTATGCAAATCAGAACTATTATTGTAATGAACAAGCTTTCAAATTAAATACTCTTGCCTTCCAGTTCCCCCTTTCCTTCGACTATCGCTCAGGACTGGCGGAGGGGGTTTAAATCACCTGGAACCCATACGCATACGGATCATCTTCATCATCAATACTGATCGTATTATGTCCATAAATTCTTGCCCATCCTTCAATGCCCGGTCTTATGGCAGGTTTTCCGGCAACGGTTAATTCTTCTTCAATGGTACCGATGAATTTGCTGCCGATGATACTCTCATGAATGAACTCATCTCCCTTTTTTAATTTGCCCTTTACATACCATTGCGCCATGCGGGCAGATGTACCCGTACCACAGGGGCTACGGTCGATGGCTTTATCGCCATAAAAAACCGCATTTCGTGCTGTTGATATTTTATCGATCACAGCTCCGGTCCATAAAATATGGCTGCAACCTTTTATCGTTTCATCTTCGGGATGTACAAATTCATATTTATCATTGATGCGGTTCCTCAATTCCCTGCTCCAACTGATCAGTTTATCGGCTGTATAATGTTCAAGTCCTTTAAAATTCTTCTGCACATCTACAATGGCATAAAAATTTCCGCCATAAGAAACATCAATCACCAGTTCACCAAGATCCGGACAAAGAACGGTTAATTCTGTTTCAGCTAAAAAGGATGCTACGTTGGTGAGTTTTACACTTTTGACTTTTGTCCCGCCTTGGGCGGGATGACTTTTATATTCAATCAATACCAGGCCCGCCGGAGCTTCCATTCTTACAATGCCCGGGATCTTTGGTTTTATCAGTCCTTCTTCAATACCTATCGTGATGGTACCTATCGTTCCATGTCCGCACATGGGCAGGCAACCGCTTGTTTCAATGAACAGAACGGCCACATCATTATCGGGATGATGTGGGGCATATAAAATGCTGCCACTCATCATGTCGTGGCCACGGGGCTCAAACATCAGGCCCTTGCGAATCCAGTCGTACTCCTTTAAAAAATGCTGGCGCTTTTCGCTCATATTATTGCCAACGAGCACGGGCCCGCCTTCTTTTATCAGGCGAACGGGATTACCGCAGGTGTGGGCATCTATGCAATGGAATGTTTTCTTCAAGACAGTTTTTTCAATTTGCTATGCAACTTAATTAAAACTTCGCTTGTTTTATCTCAGCGTACGGAAAGATTTTATTTTCCATTTACGTGCCTATGCATAAATCTTTTTTGGTCTTTTCTGCTTATAGTTGATTTTTCAAAAAAAAGGCCACTATCATCAATTGATAGTGGCCTTTTTTCGGGATTACCCAAATTACTTTTTCTGAAGTTTAGTAGATTCTTTGAAAACCCTTGTTTGTACACCTTTGCCATATAGCGGACAATAATAATCAAGAATATCCAGGGCCTGGCTGTAGGTTAACCAATAATCAGTTATCGTAGCGCCAAATACATATTTGCCTGAATAATTATAGAGGTCTCTTGGTCCGCGGCTACTTAAGTTTCCATAAATCAACTCGCCTTCATAGGGCATACTGCCTGAACTTGAACGGACAACATTGTATCCATTATACGTTTCAAGAACCCAATAGCTGCAGGAAGGGTCAACGTAAACTACTTCTCCCTCATCCTGGCTTAGCCAATAATTTTCATTGTTTGGGACAACTATCCTGTCTTTTGCACAGCTACTTAATAAAACAACCGCAAGCAAAAAAGTTGCGGATAGGGTAAAAATCTTTTTCATGGTGATCAATTTAATTTTTGAAGAATGTTTTGCCAGTTAAATATCAAAACTGTTGCCAGAACAACAGTACCTTGATTTTAGTTTTGTTAAAATCTAAATGTGGCTAAATATGCGATTCCTGAAAGTTTAATCCGAAGTGTAATCTTCTGATTTTTTTAACTTTGATCAGTGCAGACAGGGTCAGGACATAGGCTGAGGGTGGAAAGATGCACTTTCGGGAGCCTGGACAAACCTTTGGCAAAGTTGTCGGGCATTTGTAAATTTATGTTATGGAAGCATACGGAAAGATATTACTCATTGCCATGCCGGCTTTTTTATTACTGGTACTTTTTGAAAAATGGTATGGCTGGCGCAAAGGAAAAGATACGGTACGTAATATGGATATGATCAGCAGCCTGAGCAGTGGTGTGACCAATGTTACCAAAGATGTGATCGGTCTATATCTTGTAGTACTATCTTATCCTTTCTTGCTGAAATGGCTTGCATTGACCAGCATCAGCAATACCTTCATTGTGTATGTTATCGCTTTTTTTGCACTGGACTTTGCCGGGTATTGGGTACATCGCCTGCAACATGTGACCAATTTTTTCTGGAACGGTCATATTGTTCACCACAGCAGTGAAGAATTTAATTTAGCCTGTGCATTGCGCCAGAGTATTTCGGGTATTGTTAAAATATTTGCCATATTCCTGCTGCCGGCGGCATTATTGGGTGTTCCTTACCAGGTTGTTGCCGTGATCGCTCCGCTTCATTTATTTGCACAGTTCTGGTATCATACACAGCATATTGGCAAAATGGGATTTTTGGAAAAGATCATTGTTACGCCATCACATCACCGGGTACATCACGCTTTCAACAAAGAATACATAGATAAGAACTACGGCCAGATATTTATTTTCTGGGACAAATGGTTTGGTACCTTCCAGGAAGAAATGCCTGATGTTCCGCCTGTGTATGGTATTACCAGGCCCGTACAGACCTGGAACCCGCTCAAAATAAATTTTCAACACGTATGGTTATTGATACAGGATGCCTGGAGAACGAATAGCTGGAAAGATAAATTTACGCTTTGGTTCAAGCCAACCGGCTACCGTCCTGTTGATGTGGTTGAAAAATACCCGGTGTACAAAATTGACGATGTGTATCATTTTGAAAAATACGATACGCAAACCTCCACAGCATTGAACGTTTGGAGCTGGATACAGCTATTGATGATATTATTCTTCGTAAGCTATATGTTCGGGAACATTGCACTCATCAACGACCTGGATAAAAATTATATCTTTTGGTATGGTGCTTTTATTTTTTTAAGTGTGTATGCCCTTACCGACCTGATGGACAGGAATGCTTCTGCCATCGTGTGGGAATGCATCCGTAGCAGTGTGGGCCTTGCTTTTCTTGTTGTACAGGATGATTGGTTTGGAGCAGACAAATTTTTAGCGGGTGCAAAACTTATACTCGGCGCTTATTTTATTATCTCCGTTTTTGTTACGGGCTGGTTTGTGCTAAAGCATAGAAGGGAGGATGCAAAGATGGTTGCCACTGCATAGTATCCTTATCACGTCATTCCGCATAGTGTACTAAAAGATTACTTACTCATGAAGCAATTTTTCAATTGTTCCTTTTTCCAGCGCCCAATTATAGCCTTCTAATTTAGCTAATACTACTTCTCCTTTTTTATTAAGTAAATAGGTAGTTGGATAAACATGTATGCCCAGGCTGGCTAAACTTTTGTACGAATGTGCCAACAGCATTTTATCAGTGAACTGCCCTTGCAACAGGTTGATGTGATCTTTATCTTCATCCGATATGCATAAAATTTTAAGGTCCGGAGATTTGACCCTTGTAATAAGTTCCTCGAAGATATACATCTCCTGTATACAAGGCCCACACCAGGTTTGAAAATAGGATACGATAACAACCTTTCCTTTAAGATCGTTAATGGTTGTTGTTGTATTGCTGCCGGTCAATAATAATTCATTGGTTTGAAATTCCATTTTTGGCACAACGGTTTTACGCAGGTACCACATAATGCCCCAGCCTGTGGCAAGTACAATGAGTACACATAAAATTATCACGGTTAATTTACTTTTCATTGTAGTGGTGATCTTTCTAATTGTTTTTGATCTTCTGAGCGGTTAAATCTTTTTAAGAAATACTGCATGATAATTTTAGCAACCGGGTTTTCGATCTTTATATAGTTAAATATTTGTTTTGGATATGCACCCAGGTTTGCTTTGGCTTCTTTTGAAGTTCTGCCAAGCTCCAGTTTCTCATATTTCAGCCCGATCATTTTTTGTACGCTTAAAAACAATATGTTGAAATAGATTTTATGAATATTATTATAGGTATAGTCCAATCCAATATAATGGGTTTCCATTTCGGTGCTGTAAAAAATGTATGTATAAAAACCGATCATTACCTCGTTATAATAAAGGGCATGTAGTTCAAAATTTTCTTTAAGGTCTGTTTTTAATTCGTATAAATAGGCTGCATTTACAGTGCCAAGCTTTATCTTTTGTTTGTTTACCACGTTCCAATACAATCGGTCTATGGATACAGCGTTCTCTGAGATCTCTGCTGCACTTAATTCTTTTGTGACCACACCCTCAAAAGCCTGTATGATCTTTTTAGCCCGCTTTAAATATTTTTTGGTAAGATCATTTAAATAATCGTCAAATGTATTCCAATGTTGCCGCCGGGCAATTTCCATGGTAACGTCGCCGGTAAAGAACTGGTATTTTGAGAGCGTATATTTTTCTTCCAAAAAAACGGCTTTACAATCTTTGATGATGATCCCGCGGGGTTTTAACTTCCCGGCCTGTTTTACAAACAGGTCAACTGCATCAAGTATTAATGTGTTATGCTGTTCATTTTTGAAATAAAAGCCCTGGAAATTTATCCTGAATAAATTTCCACAAATAAGCAGGTTTAATTTCTTTGGTAAAAAAGATTTTATCAACCTCGATGGGATGCTTTGGGGGTTATCAAAATTTAAGTGCGCATGTCTTAAGCTGAATAACTGCAGGTAAGCTAATCCAACCAGTTTATCTTTAATAAATATTTGTAAGTAATGATTTTCAATATCCGGTAGTTGTGCATTTTCAAGCGCCAGTAAATGCCTTAGTTTCAGGTGATGCATGTCGGGTAAAAAATCATCCCATAGATCTTTATGTGCAGCAATTTGTTTTACATGATTAATTGAAATACTCAAACTAAAAATTATTTTTGTGTTACAGAAGCTATGGTTAATTCATTATTAACCGTTCTCCATATTCCCAAAGGATTTTCATCTTTCAATTCATCCGGCAATAAATTATTGCCCCAGTTCTGAAAAGCAATTGGCCTGGCAAAACGTTTGATACCATCAGCACCAACAGAAGTGAATCTTGAATCGGTTGTGGCAGGAAAGGGCCCGCCATGCTGCATGCTTAAGCAAACTTCCACCCCGGTTGGTACACTGTTTAAAATAAATCGCCCGCAAATATTTTTTACAGCTTCTACCAATCCATTATTTTCTTTGATGTCGTTTTCTGTCGCCATAAAAGTTGATGTTAACTGCCCTTCCAGGTTTTTGGCAACTTCGGTCATTTCGTTCATGTCTTTACAGCGAATGACGATCGAGTACGGGCCAAAAACTTCCTGGTGCAGAACAGGGTTGTTTAAAAAAGCCTGCCCGGTTGTGGTTGCAATGGTTGGTAAGCCTTCATTTTCTTTTACATCAGTTTCAGATTCTGCAACCAAATGCACATCATCCTGCAACAAGGCATTGCCTTTATTTTTTTTATAGGCAGTTACAATACCCGGATGCAACATGAGTGCCGGATCAATTTTTTGAATGGCTTTACCCAGGTCATGAACAAATGTTTGCAAGGCGCCACTTTCAATGCCGATAATTATTCCGGGGTTTGTACAAAACTGGCCAACTCCCAATGTGATGGAACCTGCATACATGGTTGCGATTTCATTGGTTGAGCCATTCAATTTTTCAGGCAACAAAAAAACCGGGTTGATGCTTCCCATTTCTGCAAAGACCGGTATGGGTTCTTTGCGTTGATTACCCCAATCGAATAATTGTTTGCCACCAATATATGAACCTGTAAAGCCCACAGCTTTTGTATGCGGATGGGTGACCAATGCTTTACCAACCTCAAAACCTGCGCCATGTACATGAGCAAAAATTCCTTTGGGCATATTGCATTTTTCTACAGCAGTTAAAATGGCTTTGGCAACTATTTCTGAAGTCTCGGCATGAGCAGGATGTGCTTTTATAATTACCGGGCAACCGGCAGCAAAGGCACAGGCCGTATCACCACCGGCTGTGGAATAAGCGAAAGGGAAATTGCTTGCACCAAAAACCACCACCGGTCCAAGGGGTACCAGCATTTTCCTGATATCGGGTTTGGGCGGGGTTTTATCAGGAATGGCCGTATCAATGCTTGCATCAAGCCAGTTCCCTTTTTCGCAGGCTTCGGCATAACTGTTTAACTGGAAAATGGTTCTTGCTCTTTCGCCACGTAATCTTGCTTCGGGTAGATTGGTCTCCTGCATGGCGGTTTGTATCAAGGCATCACCGCAGTTTTCCAGTTCAATGGCAATGGCTTTCATAAAACCAGCTCTTTGTTTTAGAGAAAGTTTTCTGTAAACATGAAATGCATTCCATGCCTGGTTCATTACGACATCTATTTCTTCAGCACTAAAATCTTTATAACTCATAGCAAACTTTTTAATTTGAAAAACTCCTAACTCCTAACTCCTAACTCAAACCGGTCTCGTTGCGATCCCGTCATTAATGATCTTTAAAATCTCTTCTCTTTCTTTTCCAACCAATGTCAACCTTGGCGCCCTGACTGTTTCGGAACCCAGCCCAACCTGTGCTTCAGCCAGTTTGATATATTGCACCAGTTTGGGATGAATATCCAGTTCAAGTAATGGCATGAACCAGCGGTATATTTTTGTTGCTTGGGCGATCTTTCCGGCCTTTACCAAATTAAAAATCTCAACTGTTTCTTTTGGAAAAGCACAAACTAATCCTGCTACCCAACCATCGGCTCCCAGGCACAATTCTTCCATGGCCAGTGTATCAACGCCACATAAGATCTTTATCCTGTCGCCAAAACGGTTCTTCATCCTGGTAACATTGCTCACGTCTCTTGTGCTTTCTTTCACAGCTTCAATGTTCTTACAGGCTATTAATTCTGCAAACATATCCAGGGTCACTTCATTTTTATAATCAACCGGGTTATTGTAAATCATGATGGGAAGTTCGGTTGCATCGGCAACGGTTTTAAACCAGGCAACGGTTTCCCTGTGATCAGCTTTATAACGCATGGGTGGCAGCATCATCAATCCTTTGGCACCCCAGTTTGTTGCATACACAGCCTGCTGTAATGCATCTTTGGTTGAACCTTCGGCAATATTTAAAACGACAGGTACTTTACCGGCACATATTGCAACGGCAAATTTTACAAGTTCTTCTTTTTCATCAGTGTTTAAAACACTGGCTTCTCCAAGTGTGCCGCCTAAAACAATCCCGTTAACGCCTGCAGCTAATTGTGCATTTAAGTTTTTTTCAAAAAGTGGCAGATCCAATTTATCATCCGCAGTAAATTTGGTTGTAAGTGCCGGAAAAACACCAGTCCAGTTGATGCTCATAAACTAAGTTTTGGCTTAAAGATAATTCATAGAATTTTAACATAGCTTTCCGAACAATCTAATTCCGTTTTCTACCGATTTTCTTTCACTAAATTTTCACGTTACAACCTTTGCTTAAGCACAGTTTTTGACTGTGTAATGTATTATATAAACTATTAAAACACCAAATATGTCACTTAGATCAATTAGTTGGGTTGCTGCAATTGCTGTTACGGCTGCATTGCTATTTACCGGCTGTGCCGGTACGGCCCATGTAGAACAGGACAATGCCGTTGATTTCAGTAAGTATCAAACTTACGCATGGGTGGATAAGCCCGAAGAAAAAGAAGCCAAAAATGCCAGGAGGAATGAACTTACAGAGGCAAACATCCGTAATTCGGTAAACGAACAACTCCAAAAGATCGGATGGAAGGAAGTAAATAAAAACCCGGATGTAATGGTAAATTATGAGTTGCTGGTAGAAAGAACCCAGAAGGAGCAAAAAGATCCTGTTTATTCCCAGTCTTATACCCGTAGTTATTACAACCGTTATACCGGTAAAGTGAATACTTTTTATTACCCCAGTCAGTTTGCCGGTTATGATACCTATTCAACCACGGTTAAAGAAGGAACCATTACGGTTACCATGATCGATAACAGGACGGAAAGAACTGTTTGGCAGGGCTGGACAACCAGTGAGTTGATCAGCCGTAAAATAACCGGTAAGGAGATCGATAAGAACGTAAAAACGATCTTTAAGAAATTTGATACCGGGAAATAAGGTAAAAACATTTCCTTATGAAAACTAAAAGCCTCCCGATATTTATCGGGAGGCTTTTTTGTACCACGTACGGGATTCGAACCCGTGATTCCTCCGTGAAAGGGAGGCGTCTTAACCCCTTGACCAACGCGGCATTTCCTGTTAAAGGACGGCAAAGATAACCCGTGGCAGTTTTTCAGCCAAATAA
>JBDSXS010000239.1:0-2550 GCA_039926045.1 Ferruginibacter sp. | reverse complement strand
GCCTGTTGGGCATGATCGTTTCTACCTTGATCCTTTTTTCGAAAACAGCGCCACCTACTTTAATTTTTGCCTGCCAGTTACCGGTTGGTGATGAAGCATCTGTATTGGTTTTAAAAAGATAGAACCCCTCTTCGGCATCAGTTTGCACTGTATGTTTATATAATTGTCCCTGTGGTGTAAATAAACTAAACTCAACCGGGTGGTCTTTGGGTAATTTACCCTGCTTATCTTCTACAATAAAATTCAGGAACATGGTATCACCGGGGCGCCAAACGCCACGTTCTCCAAAAATAAATCCTTTGATGCCGTTCTTTACTTCTTCACCACTTACATCAAAGCGGCTAAGCGCCAGCGAACTTCCGTCATCTAATTTTAAATAACCTCTTTCTTTTCCTTTACGGGCGATCAATAAAAAAGGTTTTCTTTTCAGGTCAATATTGGCAAACCCATCGCCGCCGCTTTTTCCTTTACAGATTATGGTACGCTGGTAATCCATCACTTCAATGTCAACACCATTCATTGGTTCGGTAGTAAGTATATTGCTGATGGCAACCGTCAGGCTATTGTCATTACCACGTTTGGCAGTAAGGCCGATATTGCTGGCCAGGATATTCCTGGTTGCCCATCGGTCTTTATTATAATAAGACCTGCTGGTGGGATCATCCCTGCGTTCCCAGCTGTATCCAAAAGGATAGTAGGTATCATACCTGTCCCAAAAAGCATCATCTTCATCAACGCCGCTGTTATTATTTTCATTATAGTCGTCAGAATAATTCTCTTCCTCCTCATCAGCTTTTTTTGTAGTGGTATCTGTTGAGGTATATAAAGAATATTCCGGCCTGAAACCAATGGTCACTTTATAAATAGCACCTTGTTCAGTTTTTAAATACTTATCAATGTCTAAAGAAAAGTGTTGTTTTTTATGCAGGTCCAATGTTTTGTCGTCATCAAGCCTCAGTGTTTTTTGAACGATGGGTTTGCCCACCCTTCTCAATTGATCAGTTCCGCCCAGGTCGTTCTCCTGTAAAAATTGGGGAACGTTATCTTCAAAGATCTTAATGATGCTGATATCAACTGCATTCAGGTTGATGGATTCAAAAGGCAGAACCAGCCTGCCGCTGTTTGGTAAAATATTTCCTTTGCCATGGATCTTTACCGAAGGCATCCTGTTCTCAAAATTGATATTGGCTGCAAAACCTTTATCCAACACATCGCCCCAGGTGTTTTTTACGCCGGGGTTGACGTTGACTGTATAATTGCCATCCAATTTTCCATTGCCAAAAACTTTTACCTCGCTGCCATTGATGCTGTACGAAATATCGCCCTGGCCGCTGATGGTTATCAAACCGCCCAGGTCCTGCCCCACGGCGATCATATCACTGAACTGCACCGACGCATATTGCTGGGCATCATTAACCGCAACAACGTCCAGCACTTTAAAATCACCTGCGGCAGGCACGGCTATAGCGGCTTCACTTTTTACATCCATACTCATCGGCTTGCCATCCCAGCGCAACTCAATATTGCCGGCCGATTTCAAACGGTCAATATTTTCAATGGTATATCGGTGTGTTTTTGTGGCATCATTATGCTGCCAGTTTATTTTTAGTTCTTTATTATTTTGAAAAGCGGTTAATAATTTTTCAACCTGTTTGCCATCTTCAATGTCGGCAGTTTCGAGGTCGCCACTTAAACTCATTTTATTTTTTACCCCATTGCTTCGCAGGCCATCATTATTCACTTTAAATGAAGGCTTCACTGTTTTCATACTGAAACGGAATTCGGAAAACTTGCCACTCACTTTGGTTACTTTCCCCAGTTTGAATGTTACCTGGTACATCTGGTCTGGTTTCAGCCAGTTGTCGGGTTTAAATTAAATGGTTCGTGCATCCAGCCAAAATGCTTTTCCTTTTACGGAAGGGGAGATGCTGAACAGGGATTCTTTTACTGCTTCGCCAACGGCATGCGTGGTGTTGGCATCGGCAGCGAGCTTGATACGCACAGTAGATGTTTTGGAAATGGTGCCTGTAGTGTAGGCATCAATGTACTTGCTGAAAGCAGGATCTACATCGATCCACTTGTCTTTCTTGCTGCAGGAGAATAGGGAGAATGCTGCTGTTAAAAACAACAGGGTCCGTAAAAAAGTTGCGTTGAACTTTTTGTTACGGGGTTCACGGTCGTGTTCCATAAATTTGAAGTTGGTTGTTGAAGTTAGTTGACACTGATGGATTCATCAATATCGGCATTTTTTATTTGCTATGTAAATGTGGAGAGAAAATTTGATATCTGCAATAGGGGGAGAAATTAATTTTAGTTAAAAGATATGTAAAGCTTTTAGCCGTTAGCAATTAGCTTTTAGCACGTGCTTTTTTTCTAATGGCTAAAGGCTAATAGCTAAAAGCTAAAAACTGCCTTTCCTTAATTGATCTTCGTCACAGCAACAGTATACGTGCCGTTAGTTAAGGAAGAACTTGTCTCCTGTGTGTAGCCAGCAGCCGAGGTTTGAATGATCTTTACCCGTATCTCCATGTTTGCCGGGAAGTCGATCTT
>JBDSXS010000238.1:0-3069 GCA_039926045.1 Ferruginibacter sp. | reverse complement strand
TTGGGAGTTACTTTATTCTTACCAATATTGCCGCCGATTACAATTTTGATTTTTGATTTTTGACTTTTGATTTTTTTAAGTCTTTCTACAACAGCCTCAACTCCATCATTATTAAATCCCATCCGGTTAATAAGCGCTTTGTCTTTTGGCAAACGAAATAACCGGGGCCTTTCATTTCCAGCCTGTGGGAGTGGG
Organism: Ferruginibacter sp.; assembly: GCA_039926045.1. Classification (GTDB taxonomy): domain Bacteria; phylum Bacteroidota; class Bacteroidia; order Chitinophagales; family Chitinophagaceae; genus Ferruginibacter. The sequence continues at coordinate 2,874 of JBDSXS010000238.1, read as the reverse complement.
GTTACGGTTCCAATCTCTACAAAACCAAAACCGAGTGCTTCCAGTTCAGTTAAATATTTGGCGTTTTTGTCAAAACCGGCGCCCAGGCCAACCCTGTTGGGGAATTGAATATTGAATATTGAATAGTGAATATTTTTTCCTTGTGGCTTGAAGCATGATGCTATCAGGTTTTTAATAAAGCCAACCCTGCAAAGCAACCTCAATCCATTCATCGAAAAATAATGAACCCATTCAGCGTCAAACAGAAATAAAATGGACCGAAGTACTTTATACATTTGGCGCAAAATTAAGTCACTGCAACCGGTTTTTTGGTTTCATGCATAAATTATAACTTTGGCATAGAAAGTTGCATAAACAACCAATCAGGTTTTGAGTATAATGTTTCGGGTTTTGTGTTCGCTCTTTGTAGAAAAAAGCTTCTAACCCAAAACTAAAAACCCAAAACCACAAACAATTTATCATGCAGGAAGCATATATAGTAGCAGGATTCAGAACGGCCATTACAAAAAGTAAAAAGGGCGGATTCAGGTTTACCAGGCCGGATGACCTGGCAGTAGATGTAATTAAAGGTTTGCTGGCCACAGTACCTCAACTTGATGTAAAAAGAGTGGATGATGTAATTGTTGGTAATGCTGTACCCGAGGCTGAGCAGGGATTACAGGTGGGAAGAATGATCTCTGCAAGGGCAGTTGGTATTCATGCCCCCGGTATTACCATTAACCGTTATTGCGCCAGCGGCCTGGAAAGTATTGCCATGGCCACAGCAAAAATAAGAAGTGGCATGGCAGAATGTATCATTGCAGGCGGTACCGAAAGTATGAGCCTGGTGCCTACAGCCGGCTGGAAAACTGTTCCATCTTATGCCATTGCTGAAACAGAGCCTGATTATTATTTAAGCATGGGCTTAACAGCCGAAGCGGTTGCTAAAGAATATGAAGTAAGCCGGGAAGACCAGGATGCTTTCAGTTATAACAGTCACCTGAAAGCAGGTAATGCCATTAAGGAAGGATATTTTAAATCAGGCATATTACCCATTACAGTAAATGAAGTTTACCTGGATGGCAAAGGAAAAAAACAAAAACGTGATTTTATAGTTGATACCGATGAAGGAGTAAGAGCCGATACTTCGCCTGAAGGATTGTCAAAACTAAAACCTGCATTTGCATTGGGAGGATCGGTAACTGCCGGTAATTCTTCTCAAACCAGCGATGGTGCAGCTTTTGTAATTGTGATGAGCGAGAAGATGGTGAATGAACTTGGATTAAAACCCATTGCACGCCTGGTGAATTGTACCAGTGCCGGGGTTCATCCACGCATTATGGGTATTGGCCCGGTAGAAGCCGTACCCAAAGTTTTAAAACAGGCCGGCATGGATATTTCTCAAATTGACCTGTTCGAACTCAATGAAGCCTTTGCTTCCCAGGCATTGGCAGTGATCAGGACCTTAGACCTAAACCCTGATATTGTAAATATTAATGGGGGTGCCATTGCATTAGGACACCCGTTAGGCTGTACAGGTTGCAAACTTACCATACAGATAACCAATGACATGAAAAGGCTGAATAAGAAATACGGCATTGTAACTGCATGTGTTGGAGGCGGACAGGGTATTGCAGGAATTATTGAGAACATCCAGTAATAAGAGATTAACTTTAAACAGCAAAATAAGTGGAGACGGGCAGCGTTATAACTATGCACGTAATCACATAGAAGATTTATACTCCCTATTAAACTTTACCGGATCAATTCAGTCGTAATTAATATCATAGTCACCAAATTAACTGCCATGGACAGAAGAGACTTTCTTACAGCGGGTAAAGCAAAAAAAACTACCCCTGTTAAATTTGCTTCCCCAGCCAGAACCCTAAGTGGTATAAATCCTTATACCGGTCCCTGGACAACCAATGAAGTAATTCATCTTTTAAAGAGAACCCTGTTTGGTGCAACCAAAACAGATGTGGATTTTTTTAAAGCAATGACCATGAACCAGGCAGTAGATGCCTTGTTAAATGTTCCATTGGCACAGTTTACACCTCCGCCACCAGTAAAAAATTATGCTAATTCCGTTGATCCTGCCGATCCGGATAATGCAATAGCGCCCGGACAAACCTGGGTTAATGTGAATACCAATGATGGGAGTGTAGATTCAAACAGAACCAACTCTTTCCGGAACTGGTGGATGGGCCAGCTGGTTAGCCAGGATAAAAATATACTGGAAAAGATGACACTTTTTTGGCACAATCATTTTGCTACAGAAACAGACTCCATCGGCCGTGCTATCTGGTGTTATCAAAATAATAAAGTGCTTCGTAAAAATGCCCTGGGTAATTTCAGGCAGTTTGTAAAAGAAATAACTACTGATACCGGCATGCTGCGTTATCAAAACGGGTACTTAAACACGAACGCTGCACCCGACGAAAATTATGGCAGGGAATTACAGGAACTGTTTGTAGTTGGTAAAGGCGCCGATAATGCCAGCCAGGGTTATGCCGAAGCTGATGTAAAAGCGGCTGCAAAAGTTTTAACCGGCTGGCAGATAAATGGTACCACCAATACTGCAATTTTTACATCTTCACGTCATGACGCAACCAATAAACAATTCTCTTCTTTTTATAACAACACGGTTATTACAGGTCGCACAGGAGCTACCGCCGGTGACCTGGAATTGACTGACCTGGTGAACATGCTTTTGTCCATCAACGATCCCTCTTTACATATATGCCGTAAACTTTACCGCTGGTTTATATATTACGATATTGATGCAGCAACAGAAACCAACGTAATAGCACCACTGGCTCAAATCTTCAGAACAAATAATTACGAAATAAAACCTGTTGTGGAAGCACTTTTAAAAAGTGAACATTTTTTTGATGT
>JBDSXS010000237.1:0-8550 GCA_039926045.1 Ferruginibacter sp. | reverse complement strand
GTTTGCAGGAATTTTTTATGCTGTTCAGATGTTGGATTGAATGGCTTATGGTTCTTTGCAGCAACAATTACTGCAATTTCTTTCATTAACTGCTGCGATGGTTCATCTATACAGGTTGCGATAAATTTTTCCCACACATAATTGGTGGCGGCATAATTCGGATGCACCATATCTTCCGCAAAAAAACGATAGTCACGCAAGTCGTCGATAATAAGTTCGTAGGCAGGAAAATAAAAACAGTTATTGTTTGTCTCAACCAGCCGTTGCACAGACTGTATCAGCGTGGCTTTGCTGCGGTTATTCTCTACAAAGCCATCCCGCAAATGCCGCACAGGGCTGATGGTAAAAATAATTTTAAGGCCTGGATTAAAAGTCACTGCTTTTGTAAGCACGTTTTGCAGGTCACTAACAACTTCATCTGTAGTTAAAAGTCTTTTTACAAATTTATCGGTAGATACTTTATGGCAATTGGCAACAACGGTTGCATTTCCCCTCTCCTCCAGGAGAGGGGTTAGGGGTGAGGTCTGATAAACAAAAGCAGAGCCAATTGTTATCAATAACCAATCGGCATTTTTTAAAAAAGTATTTGCTTTGGATTGAGATTCATTGATACCATTCAAACATTCGGTTACACCAGGTTTTGAAAACCGGCTATGATGCTCCCAGCTGTTCCAGCATTCATTTTGATAAAACAGGTCTGATTCATTATACTGTTTATTATCGATATAAGATGAAATGGATCTGGTAATACTTACCGGGTTGAACAAAATACCATTGGGATTATCCAGCACAGCAAATTTGTGATTGGCCAGTTTGGTACCGATCTGTTCGGTAAAACAGGAACCGATCAGCAATAAGTTATGCCGGTGGTTGATCTTTACATCAAATGGTTTGGGAGAAAATTCTAAATGGAAGTCCATGCCCCTATCCCCTAAAGGGGAATTATTGTGTTTTGTTAAAAATAATGGCCACTAATTACACGAATTTACACGAATGTTTTTTATTAGTGCTAATTCGTGCTATTCGTGGCTAAATAAAAATATTATCTGCCAATTTACTACAGACAGTAAGCGCATCTTTATTTAAATTATTCAAAACATTCAATTCTTCAAAATAGGGTATCATCAATTCTGTATCCATGTTGCCCACCAGTTCATCATCTGCCATGGGGCAACCACCAATACCTTTTAAAGCGCCATCGAATCTTTTGCAACCGGCCTCTAAAGCCGCATCCACTTTTTCTTTCCAGTTGGTCGGTGTGGAATGCAGGTGAACACCGATCTCTGTTCCCGGCAAAGAAGCAACCAGGTATTTTGTAACCTGGTAAACCTGTTCTTTGGTTGCCAGGCCAACGGTATCAGCCAATGAAATTATTTGTATGTCCATGCTCACTAGTTTATTTACCCAATCAAAAACAATATCTTCATTGTACACGTCGCCATAAGGATTGCCAAAGCCCATGGAAATATAAACCACCAGTTCTTTTTTATTTTTTATACAAAGGTTTTGTATCCCCGCTACCCTGCCCAGCGATTCAGCAATGGTTGAATTGGTATTTCTTTTTTGAAAAGTCTCAGAAACTGAGAATGGAAAACCCAGGTAAGTGATTTCATCAAACACCACAGCGTCCTGCGCCCCTCTTTCATTGGCAATGATGGCTAATAATTTTGAATTGCTTTCACCTAATTCCAAATTACCAATTACCCTACCTGTATCGGCCATTTGTGGAATGGCTTTAGGTGAAACAAAACTGCCAAAATCAATGGTATCAAAACCAACTTTCAATAAGGCATTGATGTATTCGGTCTTTTTATCCGTGGGTATCAAATGCGGCCATCCCTGCATAGCATCACGCGGGCATTCGATCAATTTAATGTGCTGCTCCATTCTATCTGAATTAGGAATGCAAAGGTAGTTATCAATAGTGATTAATGGCTTCCCGCTGTACCTGTATCTTCCTGCGCAAGCAGTCAAAAAACCTGGCCCTGGCTTTTTCGCCTATCAAACTTATTTGTGTGGATTTCCGGATCGCATTCATAAACGTGTTCAATGTATACTTATTAAAATCTTCATCCCTGGTGTACATAAAGTTGATAAGGTTATGATTGATATACGTAACTTTCTTATCTCCTATTTCTGCCAATACACAATTATCGCCCGTAATAAGATCGTTATGATACATCCTGTAGGCCGCAGCATCTTTAGCAGGCGATTGGCCATGGTTGAATTTGAGGCCGCACTCTGCCTGCTTTTCCAGGTGGTTTATCAACCCGTCCAGTTTATCGTACACGCAAATAATATCCTCTTTGGTTTCAAATACATGGGTATCCCTGTAAAACGATATATGCCTCAAGATGCTGTTGATGGTATCAATACTCCATATTTCGGTGGAAGGTATGTGGTTAAAACTTGCCTGCACCTTTATTCCCAATTTAACATGTTCTTCATTTAGCTCTTTAACCGAGAATTTCATCTCCTTCATGTCCTCCAGGTGTAACAGGCTTTTTTTATAATAAAAAAAAGTAAATGCGGCCAGTTCGGGGACCTGGAAATAGGCAAATGGAGGAATATCATTGGGAAGAAAGTAAATGTGTTTATGGTCGAAGCCACGCATAAATTCAAATTGCTGCAGCATATTATCCAGGTATTCCACAACAAAATCGCCCGAAGTATAGCCCAGGTTACCTGCAAAAATGAACCCGGTGGTTTGCAGGTGCAGGAACTGGTCAAGAGATACTTTATAGGTTACAACCAGCTTCTGCATATCTTCAAAGCTCAGGGGTTTTTCTCCCCGAATCCGCCGGTATGCACTATCCGTACTAATATCAAGCACTTTGGCAATTTCATCAACAACAGATATATGTGGAGGTAACAATGATTTTATCTGCTGAAAAAACAAAACCTGTGCATTATTTATTTGCATGTATGACTTAATTTATGGGAACTGAAAAGAATCATGTAAGCAGGGCCTTGCGTTTATGTATGGCATCCCGGAGGTGATTGAAAAATTTTTTCCTGTCTCTTTCATCACTTGCACTAATGAGTGTTGATTTCTGCATCAGGTTATTCAGGTTGGTAAAGATGGCAGTAGTAAAGGTTTTATCCCTTGTACCTACAAAATGCATAAAACTATGATTAAGAAAGGCCACTTTCATATCACCCAGTTCTGCCAATAAACTATTATCACCCAGTATCAGTTCGTTGTTGAACAGCCGGTATGCCGGTGAAGCCTGGTTAGGCTGCTCCCCTATTTTAAATTTCAATCCTGCTTCAGCCTCTTTTTCAATATGATTAACCAACAGTTCCACTTTATCAAATAAAATAAGTGCCTGATCCCTGGATACAAGGCCCCCTGCTTCATGGTAATATTCTATCTGCTGAATGGTGGTATTAATACCTTCTGTATTCCAGATCTCGGTGGTGGGAATGGTATTGTAAACATTCACGATCTTTTGCCCTATTGCATTGTGTTCTTCAAATCCAGGGTAATCAAAAGAGAATTTTATTCCTTTATCAACCTGGTAACCCGAAAAGCACCTCATCCATACAAAGCATTTAAAAGCTGCCAGCTCCGGTATTTCAAAATGAACGTTAAAAGGCAGGTCCTTTAAGAGAAAATAAATATGCTTTTTTTCAAAGCTGCTGATGATACTGTATTGCCTCAGTACTTCCTGGAGCCAGTTCTCAAAAACAAAATTTACCTCATTACCAAGTTTCCCCGTAAAGATGAATGCATCGCTTTGGAGGTTCAGAAACTGGTCAAGCGACACTTTGTAATGAACGCAGAGCTTTTGTAATTCCTCAAAACTGATGGGTTTATCGGCCCTGATGCGGCGGTAGGCGCTGTCGTTGCTGATGTTCAATAGATCGGCTATTGCATCTACAAAGGAAGTATTAGGAGGCAACAAGGATTTAATGTGTTGGAAAAATCTCAGTTGCGTGGTACTTGATTCCATTCAAAAAAGTTTTGGTAAAAATTGCAATTTCTCCCTTTATTAATCGCATTAATACCCAATCTACAAAAAACCATTTGCATTTTTTGCAAAAAAAAGAGGATAATCCCACAAATAGGTAACAATCAGTAGTAACTACGGATTTAGCAAAAGAAGCTTTATTTATCAATTAGGAATGGGTAGATCTCAAATATACTTTTGGATTGTATTTCAAACTATATTAAATCATTCATCAACTAAAACAAAAATTATGAAAAAGTCAATTTTAATGCTTGCAGTGATCTTCCTTATTAACATGGGGTTAAAAGCCCAGCAGGGAGATCAGTTCACCGTTAAAACGGTTTCCTTCGCCAAAAAAGCCAATACCTATTTGACACCGGGAGTAAATAGTTCATTTTTAAACCACACAGATGGTGGCGACCCCGTAAAGGATTATGCCTATTACAACCGCCAGGCCAGGACCATGCGAATTACAGGCCTCTCTTTACTGGGTGCAGGGCTTGTTAGTGGTGTAACTGCTTTACTTATTGCTACTAATTATGATCCTAATGCCAGCTATGAAGCTACAGAAAGAAAAAGCAGGACCGCTACTACCCTGTTCGTGGTAAGTGCTGTAACCGGTATAGCCAGCATTCCGTTTATGATCTTAGCACATGCTCAAAAGAATAAAGCGAGGGCAGCTTTGTCGACCCAAAAAACATTTATACCGGGTAAAGGTAATATCGATATAACCGGGATCACCGTATCAGTACCCATTGGAAAATAAATTCTAAACCGCATTTTCTAAAACAAAGATTTGGATATGGAGGATGCCCGTAACATGGCTATGATGACCAAACATAAAGAACCGGAAAAGCAGGCAAGGAAATAAAACTATCAAAATGTCTCCAACACACAAAGGCATGAAATATCTATGATTGCCTTTGTTCCATCACTTGATGTACTAAATAACAGTTGCAACCGAAACATTCAAAGGATCAAAACCGCCGGTGATGGCCAGGCATAGCTATTAGTATGGGAAGTATTATAATTTTTCTGACGCTAAACAGTATTATTTTTTAGAACACAACAGGTACCGAAAGCTTATCAATGTAGGTTTTTTAATTATTCATAATCTAAAACGACAATCATGATACCTTTTTTTATTTATATGATCATAAAAAAAATAAGGAACCAAAGCCTGGCTAATTTTTATATACAGGTGACCAAATTCTTAAGCTTTCGGTATGGCATCATTTTCATGGGCCTGCTGATCATTCTTCTTGCGCTTGTTCCGCTATTATCAAGATCTCAAAGCCGCCAACTGAATTATAAAATTATTCAGGGTGGGGATGAGATAGGCTGGATGAGGCTTGAAAAAAATATGACCGGGAATAGATCAAGCCTGGTATTGGTATCGGAAATAAAAACCAGGATGATCCTCCTTATTAAAGTATCTGCAAAAGAAACAGCTGATTTTGAAAATGGAAAACTTATACATTCATCGCAATTCAGAAAAACAAACGGAGATGTAAAAGTGAATAAACAAACCAGGTTCATATCGGATAAATATGAAGTGGTGGAGGATGGCGAAAAAGAAAATCTTAGCTATCGGTATATTGGGGCTAACCTCTTAAGCCTGTATTTCCAGGAACCTGCGGGTGTGAATGTGATCTATTGTGATAAACACCAATGTTTTATTAAAGTGGCAAAAACTGATGATGGTGGATACAAAGTAAGGTTCCCGGATGGTAACAGCAATGTATTTTATTACAGTGGAGGGGTGTGTACCAAAATTATTATAGAGCACACCTTTTATACGGCATCAATGATCTTAAAACCTTAAATAAAAAGTTATGCAAACTTCAGATATGATGATCTATGCCTTTTGTTACGCTATGGTTTTTGTGTTGGCCTGGATAAGCAGGATCAATAATAGCGAAAGATTATTTACTGATGAAGGGGAGCTAACTTCAAAACCCGGTAGTCTTACAGGCATTCATTTAATCGGTATTGCCTGCCTGGGTTTGGTTCCTGTTATCCTGTTGAAACTTTCTGCTGCCCATGTATTGTTTGGAAATACAACACCGCGATTACCGGATGTTTTAACTTTCAGCATCCTATTATTGCTGGTTATCGCAATTGCATTCAAACAAAGTGAACAGGTTACCCGTTCCGGGAAATCACCAGGTGAAATATTCCAGCAGCTATCCTCATCTTTTTTTACCCGGTATTTTATTATCCGGTCACTATTCCTGTTTGTTTATGAATTATGGTTCAGGGGATTTTTATTATCTGAGAGTATATCATGGCTGGGTATACCTGCTGCGGTTTCGTTAAATGTCTTTCTCTATACATTGTTACACATTTTTAAAAGTAAAAAAGAAATACTGGTATGTATCCCCTTTGGGCTGATCGTTTGTTTGTTATGCCTCTTTTTTAATGGCGCATGGCCGGCCGTAATTATTCATATCGGCTTTTCATTTGTTTACGAGTTTAATATTTACCAGACTTATTTAAACACATCAAAAACAGTAAGATCATGAAAATACTAGTAACAGGCGCAACGGGTTATGTTGGCCACGAGTTGGCCTTAGCATTGGCAAACCAGGGAAACCAGGTTCATATTATTGTGCGTAACCTCATTTCCAAAAATATACCCAGGCACGAAAACATTATTGTTTACCGGGGTGACATAACCGACAGGAGTTCTATCAGGAATGCTATGCAGGGATGTGCACAGGTATATCATACCGCTGCTGTTGTAAAAATATTTTCCAAAGATCCATCCGTTTTTTACAATGTAAATGCCAGGGGTACGCACAATGTATTAGCTGAGGCACTGGACCTGGGCATTAAAAAATTTGTTTATACCAGTACCTGTGCAGTACTTGGTTCATCGATTCAATTTCCAAAAAAAGAAACTGATCCACGTACTGAAAGTTTTGATAATGATTATGAGTTTACAAAATACCTCGGTGAAAACCTCGTAAAGGAATATGCACATAAAGGATTGTTTACTGTCATCGTTTCTTTATCAAAGGTTTTTGGACCAGGTATAGAAACACATCAAATTTCTGTTAATAATATCATCAATAAATTCATACATGGCAAGATCACCTTTATTCCAAAACCTATTAGCATTGTTTCCAATTACTGTTTTATAAATGATATAGTTACAGGCCATATGCTTGCCATGCAATATGGTTTAGGTGGTGAGAAATATATCCTGGGTGGTGAAAACATTTCATATGACACTTTCTTCAGGGAATTAAGATCCTTATCCCGGTCAAGAGCAAGGCTGGTACCAATACCCAAGGTTGTCATTAAAACATTGGCAGTTATTGACTGGATCAAATTCCTCGTCACAAAAAAAGAACCTTTTGTAACAGTTAAAGGAATACGTCACATTTATATCAATAAAGAATTTGACAACAGGAAAGCCATACAGCAATTGCATTATCAACCAACGCCTTTTAAAGAAGCCCTTAAACAAACCATTCATTTCTTAAAACCAGAACATCATGACCAATAAAAAATATACCCTGATCACCGGTGCCAGTGAGGGTTTTGGAAAGGCACTCGCTATTGAATGTGCTACCCGGAAAATGAATCTTGTGCTGGTGGCATTGCCAGGCCCTGAGATATTTTACCTGGCCGACTTTATAAAATGTAATTATAACGTTGATGTAATTGGCATTGAAGCAGATCTTAGCATGGAAGAGAACTACATTATGGTTTTTAACCTGATACAAGAACTTGGAATAGCTGTTAACATGCTCATTAATAATGCAGGCTTAGGCGGTACCATGTTATTCAGTGAAGGGCCTATATCATTTTACAAGAAACAAATAAAACTGAATATTCTTGCTACCACGTTGCTAACACATCTTTTCCTGGATACACTAAAAACCAACGGGCCTTCATATATTTTAAATGTAGGCAGCCTGAGTTCATACTTTTTCTTACCCAAAAAACAGGTTTATGGAGCTACCAAGTCATTTATCTACTGTTTTTCCAAAAGCTTAAACCGGGAGCTTAAAAAAAGTAACATAAGTGTAAGCGTGATCTGCCCCGGGAATATGAATACAAATATTTCAGTTACCCAATTAATAAAAACTTCAAATTGGTTTTCACGCCATTCAGTAATGAATCCAGAAGATGTGGCTCCTGTTGCCATTGATGGATTGTTAAGCAAAAAAGAGGTTATTATACCGGGAAGACTGAATAAAATATTCTTACTGATGAATACACTCCTGCCTTCATTTATTAAAAAAACACTGATTGGCCGGCAGATGAATACATTAAAATCAGTAACCGCAACAGAACTAAAAGAAAAGACAATACTTTTTACTGAAATACAGAATTCACTGACAGCATAAACGCTACGATCCTACAATAAATTAAACCATGATTGCTAAAACAAATAATTATGAAGAAGACAGATAAAATATACCCGGCAACTTATTTCCAGTCAGAAACGTTGATAACAGTTTTATTATTCGGGTTACTGTTAATGCTTTCAAATAACACAACTGCACAGCCATTTCTTGATATTGCAAAACTGAAATATACCAACAGCCCTAATACAGGCCTAGTGGATCAGAACAAAAATGAC
>JBDSXS010000236.1:0-40877 GCA_039926045.1 Ferruginibacter sp. | reverse complement strand
GTACTTCATCTCTTATCCTGCGGATCAGTTTAAGGCTTTCACTGTCCCAGGGTAATTTAACAGACTCAGTATCTCCCGGAAAAAAAATCTCTTCTTCATTTTTGGCAAGCCCGATAACTGAGGTTGTGCCGGGCAGGTTTAATGAAGAAACACTTTGCATCGCAGCGCTTAACTGGCCTTTGCCACCATCAATAATGATTAATTGGGGCAAAGGTTGTTGTTCGCCTAGCACCCTTTTATAACGCCTGTAAACAACTTCTGTCATGGATGCGAAATCGTTAATGCCTTCAACGGTTTTTATTTTAAACCGGCGGTATTCAGCTTTGCTGGGTTCACCGTTCTTAAAACATACCATTGCTGATACCGGGTAACTGCCCTGAAAATTTGAATTATCAAAGCATTCAATATGCAGTGGTAAAGCCGGTAACTTAAGATCTTTTTGTAATTGAGTTAATACTTTTATTTTCTCCGTGCTTGTTTTTTCTTCCAGGTTAAGCATTTTCTTTCTCTTAAGCTCTTCCCTGAAATAGTTCACATTTTTTTCGGAAAGGTCGAGCAGCTTTTTTTTATCACCGCTTTTCGGTATGGTAACAGTAAGATCATTTTCGGGGAAATCGATGGTCATGGGTACTATGATCTCTTTGGCGGTACTTCCAAAATTTTCCCTGATGCGTGCTGCTGCAAAAGCCAATACTTCCCCCGCTGTTTCTTCCATCTTCTTTTCCAGCATTATTGTTTTAGTCTGAACAATGGTCCCTGCATTTATGGCCAGGTAATTTACGTATGCTATATTTTCATCTTCCAGGATGGAGAAAACATCAACAGTTCCAATCCTTGTATTTACTACGGTTGACCTGGCCTGGTAAGTTTTAAGGTACTCGATCTTGCTTTTATAATGGGCCGCTTTTTCAAATTCCATTTTTTGAACATGCTCCTGAATTTCTTTTTTAAAATGCTGCATTACCGGTGAAAGATTTCCTTTTAAAAGATTAACCAGCTGTTGTATTTCTTCATTATAATCTTCGAGGGCTTGTAAACCTTCACAGGGCCCTTTGCAATTACCCAAATGATATTCCAGGCAAACCTTAAATTTTCCTTTTTTAATATTGCTTTCAGATAAGTTTAATTTGCATGTGCGCAGAAGGATAGTTTGTTTAATAAAATCAAGCAGCTCTCTTGCTTTTTCAACTGATGTATACGGACCTAAATAGCGTGAGCCATCATTGATCTTTCTCCTGGTAAAAAATACCCGGGGAAACCGCTCATTTTTTATTACGATGTATGGGTAAGTTTTGTCGTCTTTTAAACTGATATTAAAGCGGGGCTGGAATTCTTTGATCAGCGTATTCTCCAGCAGAAAAGCATCCTGTTCGTTATTTACAATCGTAAATTCAATGTGGTGAATACGTTGTACCAGTTCATGGGTCTTATACGTTGTGAAGGTTTTGGAAAAATAAGAGCTTACTCTTTTACGCAAATGCTTTGCTTTGCCAACATATAGTAACTCATTGGCATTATCGTAATATTTATAAATACCCGGTAAAGCAGGAATTGTTAATGCTAAAGCCGAAAATTCTTTTTGTGTCATGCTTTTAAAAGTCCCAGGATATCTTTTCTTCTTTTTCAATTTTTGATACACCAGCATCATCTGTAACAATACTGGTTATTTTACACCATTGTTTACTCACCCAGGTCAATTGCAGTGTTTTATTGTTGCCGGGCTGTTTTACCATATAGATCCTTTTTACCTTATTGTCATCGGGATTAATATATACATCCCAACGCTGCAGTTGCATGCTGTCAGGGAGTGGTTGTTTAGTCGGATCATAAGTAAATGTAAAAGCATTTATAGATTGATCCAGGAAACTATTTTCAGTAAATAATGTGATCAAATTGGCAGTATCAATTTCGGGATGAAGAAATTCATAAAATGCAGTGTCAAATTCTTCCAGTTTTAACCACACCGAATCAGTATGATCATTGATTGTAATATATTTTTTTGGATTGATCCCGTCAGCTCTAAGGTTATAGATCTCACCTTTTAAAAATGATGTGACCGGGAAAAAGCTTTGTTTTGCAGCAGTGTCTTTGACTGTCGTAACCACATCAGTGGTTGATGAATTATTGCAAGACAAAAATATGATTGTCATTGAAATTACCGGGAAAATAATTTTCATTTTTCAAATTTAAAAGGAAACGATGGTATTGCAAAAAGGTTCCTGCTTTTAATGAGCCGTTGCTACGATGCGTTAAAATGAAAACGCAACAATACTTAACTGTATTGTTGCGTATAATATGATGAAAAGTTAAAACCCTTTTGTTAAACCAAATTTGAGGCCAACTGCATAAGGCTTTTCAATTAAAGCTACATTTTTGCGGTAAGTTGAATATACCTGGTAACGAACCTGTGGACCAACCTGTAACTGGTAAGTCCCCAGTTTAAAGTTCATGAAAGTTTCAAAACCCAAATTCAAATTCCAGGTCCTTATGGAAGAAGGGTCTGATACATAACTTTTCAGGTCAGATGAGATAATGTGTGCATTTCCACCAAAAACATAGGTTGGCTGAACAGAAGCTCCTGCAAACCAATCCACGTTCTTTTCGGTTGAGAGCTTATAGGCAAAGCCTACCGGTACTGAGATCTGGTAGGTTCTGTTGTGCAATGTTACCGGCTGCAATGGTGTAGAATTGTAAGCATTTGCTGTAGTAGATGTTCTTGATGCTGAATAAGAATACCCTGTATTTGGATCAACAAGCAAAATGGTAGTCACAACCGGGTGATTGGTTTGATCAGCAGCAATATTATAATTGGTATAATTAAACTGGAACCCAGCCTTAAAACGTAATCTTTTTGCAAAGCTATACGTCAAACCAAGCCCTGTCTCAAATCCAAATCCCGGCTTTTGGCTAATTGCTTTATTGATATCTGCGGTAGTGGCAAAAGCCGTGGTTGACCCTTTTGATTTAGTACTTAATTTACGGTAGTTAACAGCAGGGGTGGCATAAAATTGAAATGCAACATTATCCTTCCATTTGTTTTTGACTGGTTTACTCAGTAAAGCATAATTTTCTATCCAGGCCTTTTCTTCGTTGGTTAAGGTCTTCTTATCTTCAACTGCGCTGATCCTGGTAATTTGTTTTTTATCTCCTGCAGGCAGTTTATTGAGATCTGTCTTATCATTATTGTCTGTTGCAGGTTTTGCAGTACTGTTATTTGCTACTGTTGTATTCAACTCATTGTCATCATTATCATCTTTTAACAGATCGTTGTTATTCTTAGCTGTTGACTTTGTTGAATTTGTTTTGTTCTTTTTATTGACAACGGCAATATCACTAAATATCTTATTCGATTTTATGTATGTATCCACATCCTGTATAAGATCCTTGCCTTTGTTTTCCGTATTATCTTTAGCGGTGGTTATTGCTGCCTCAGCAACAGGAACTGTGGTATAAAAATAATTTGGCCGGTTGCTTTTTACAATAGTATAGATATAAAAATCAGTTTCATTGGTAATTACATCATCAAATGCATGGTCGTACCCATTAACAGGCTGTTGTTGTGTTTTAGTATAAGCTGGAATTTGTTTTTTACTTTCGGCCTTTTTGGTATTGTTTACCTGGTTATCAATTTTGGCGATGGGGGAACTGTTTATCTTCCTGTTAATTGTATTGTCTCCGGTATTTAAATATCCGATAAGCATTAAGGAAGTGAGTAAAAGCAAACTCATAACTACCGAAGGCCATCTGCGGCTTGGGTGCAGGTTGTTATAAATGCTGTGCCAAACCCGCTTGGAAGGATACATCCTGAACTGATCAGCTTTTTCCTTTATCAGTTGCTCAAATTCGTCGATATAAATTTTTTTCTCCATCTTTTATAAAACATAATAGTAATTGGTAATGCCAATATCAGATTTGTATTGCACAGATCTAATTTGGTTAAACAGCCCCAAAAAAATTTGTTTTTTTCTTTGGTTGTTGAATTATTTTTTTTCTGACTAATATTTCTTCCAACATTGATTTTGCCCTGGTGTATTGACTCCGGCTGGTACTTTCCTCAATGTCAAGCAGGAAGGCAATTTCTTTATGGGAATAACCTTCAATAGCGTATAAGTTTAGTACCGTTTTATATCCCAACGGTAAGGATCTAATACATTCTACTACCTGCTTTGCCTGCATGATCGATGGTATCATTTCCTCCCTTACATGTATGCTATGTGCATTTGTGATATCAACACTGTCAGAGAACTTTTTATTCTTCTTTAAAATATTAATACAGGTGTGTACAACAATACGCCTTATCCAGCCTTCCAATGCACCTTCATTCCTGTATTGATGAATTTGCGTAAAAACCTTTATAAATCCTTCCTGTAACATGTCCTCAGCATCCTCACGGTTCTTCGCAAAGCGATAGCACACACCCAACATTCTTGGGCTAAACCGGTTATATAATGCCTCCTGAGCGGTTGCATTATTTCGCAGGCATCCGTTTAGCATGAGCTCTTCCGTCATATCTGTGCTTAGTTTACCCTATAAATATAGACAAATTACTGATAACATTTGCTGCATGATATTATAAAAAACATCCCCAAATTAATGGCGATGTTCGAATCCATAATATTATTTAAGTAATTGATTATCAAGATGTATAGGCCAGGTCTATATGCTTTGAACAGAATTGGCCTGTTAATAATTGCCGGTTTACCCCGATCTAACCACAAAGTTCCCTATAATGGCAGAAAAGACTAAAGCAAAAGCACTGTATTCATTCTTAACTGGCAAGTCCTTTAAATTTTGTGAGACTTATCAATTACCCCGAACCGTAAACAACGAGAGGATTATTTGTTACGGGATTGTTGATGATGGTAACCGATACATTAAATACCTTCTTTATTAATTCCTCACTCAAAATATCTTTTGGTTTACCGTGGGCGACCAGTTCTCCTTCTTTTAAGAAAAATAATTTATCAGCATATTGTATAGCCAGGTTAATATCATGCATTACGGCCACCATAACTGTATCTGCTTTTGTAAACTCCCTGGCGATCTGTAAAAATTCCTGCTGGTAATTAATGTCAAGGCTTGTAAGCGGTTCATCCAAAAACAAATAACGGCAACCAATTGCAGGTTTTTCCCACACCTGTGCCAATACCCGGGCATATTGTACACGTTGTTTTTCGCCGCCACTAAGGGTCAGGTAATTCCTTTCTTTAAACGATGCCAGGTTCATCCGGTCCATCACTTCATTGCAGATATCCTCATCTTTTTTGTTTGGATTAAAAGAAAAATGCGGGTAACGCCCCATCATTACCACTTCTTCAACCATCAAAGGAAAACTTAATTCGGGTTGCTGGCTCATTACTGCCCTGTGTTTGGCCAGTTCTTCTTTTTTAAGGTGAACAATTTTTTCCTGTCCATAAAAAACTGTTCCTTCATACTTATTGATCTCACCACTGAATATCTTAAGAAAACTTGATTTGCCCGAACCATTCGGACCCAATATCATATTAAATTCACCGGGATTAAATTCGGTATTTATACCATTCAGAATAAGTTTCTTCCCTATCCGGTAATATAAGTTTTGTGTTTTAAGCATGGTATCCTCCTTTTTCATTTACCACGTTAAAACGCTTTAGCAGGATAATAAAAACAGGAGCACCAACCAGTGAAGTAATGATACCGATCGGAACTTCAGCAGGCGCCAGTATCAGCCTGGCACACATATCAGCCAGTACAAGTAATAATGCTCCTGCAATCATTGAAGCAGGTAACAGTTTTTTATTATCGCTGCCAATTAACAGACGCAATACATGTGGTACGATCAAACCCATAAAACTGATAACACCTACGAATGCAGTAGCAACTGACACCATTGCCGTATTTAAAAGCATGATCCTCATTTTCAGCTTATCAGCATCTACACCTAAATAACCTGCTTCCTCTTCTCCCAGCAACAGTGTATTTAACTGTTTAGAGTAACGAAGCGAAAAAATAAAAATGATGCTGGCAACTGTACCCACAATAAAAACCTGTTGCCAGGAAGCTCCGGAAAAAGTTCCCAAATTCCAAAATGTAATACTCCTTGCCTGTGGATCGCGGGCTATATAACTCATAAAACCTGTGCCGCTTAAACAAACTGCATTTACAGCAATGCCGATCAATAACAGCGACATAATAGAAACCCGCTTTGCACTTTTTGCAAGCGCATAAACAATATATGTTGCCATTAAAGCTCCTGCAAATGCAACAAGCGGAACAAGCAGCGGTCCCGTAAAACTTTTAAAAGCCGGACTGAAATTAGGGGCCATCACAAACACAATAGATGCCCCAAGTGCAGCACCGGCACTGGTTCCTACAAGCCCGGGCTCCACAATGGGATTTCGGAATAAGCCCTGCATTAATACGCCGCTTACTGCCAGTATTGCACCGGTAATGGCGCACAATAAAACTCTTGGTAATCTTAATTGTATAAAAACACCTTCGTAAATATTGGCAGGATCCTTTCCTTCAAAAAAATGTTTTAATGAAGAGAACATCTCGGAAGGTAATATGGAAACAGCGCCGAATGCAATAGCAAACAACAGTACGGCTATCAGCAATACAATTAAAACAGGGAAGAAGTATTTATTTTTTCGCAGCACTTGCAGTTGGATGAAGGAGGTTAATTAATTTAATCACATTATCTCCCGTGCGTGGGCCAAAATAGATCAGGTCATGTTCTTCAAAACGAACAATGCGTTTGTTCTTCCCGGCATTGGTTAAAGAAACGCCGGGTACACTACTGATGAATTTATCCATGTTACCCATGCGGTCGTAACCAAAATCGGTGGCAATGATGATATCGGGATTTGCCAAAGCTACAGCTTCGGCACTCATTTCACGGGCACCTTTACCGTTATACAAAGCCGGTGTGCAACCTGCCAGGCGTATCATTTTATCACCAACACCATTTCTACCGCTCATTACAAAATAATTGTTGTTGCGCAGTCCAAAGTGAATGATCATGATCCTAAGGGAATCCTTTATATCCAATGCTTTTAAAGTATCGGCCGCCTTTGCAATACCTGCATTCATGTTTGTAATTATTGAATCTGCCATTTTTTCCACGCCAAAAAATTTACCCAGCTCTTTTAATAATAGCCTGGCGCTGTCAATGGTATTGGCGCCACCAAAGGCTTTAACATTCAGGCCGGCTTTTGTTATTTGCGGCAATACCGTTTCAGGGCCGATATCATTACTATGAATTACCAGGTCGGGATTCATGGCAATAATACTTTCGGGACTTAATGCACGGTGATAGCCAACTGTCTTCAATAATTTTGCACTGTCGGGATATGTACTGCTCAGGTCAACAGCAACAATATTATGACCTTTGCCCAATGCAAAAACATATTCGGTCAATTGTTTTGATAAACAAACAACACGCATATCTTTTGTGCCATCAACTTCTTTGTTGCCAAACCTGCCACAGGAAATAATAAGTACAGAAAATGCTAAAGCGGAAAATATATATCTTTTCATTTCAATTATCTTTAAAAAATAAAGAGGCAGTTTAAAAAACTGCCTCTTTGAATGTATTAGAAATTGTATTTCACATTTATGCCACCATAAAAATTTGCTTTTGCCGGACCGGGAATAAATGCATCCGGAAGCTGGTTTACAAATATTTTAATGGGATATTGGGTACTGGTTATATTATTAACCCCTGCAAAAACATCAAGGTCAAAATGATTACCCAATGATCGCTGGAAACCAACTTTTGCATTTAACAGGCTATATGCCGGGGCTTTGAAAGGGGCACCTGAAACAAGACCATTAGAGGTAATGGTTACAGCGTCCCTGTAGGCATAAGTAATGTTTCCATAAAGGCCAAAATTTAGCTGGACATCCACACCTAAATTGGCTGTTACCTTTGGAACGCCTGCAACTTTATATCCACTGTAGTTAGTAATTACTGCAGAATCTTTGGTTTGATTTGGTGCAGCACGTTTTACTGTTGATTCAATATGGAAGTTTTTATATTCAAAATCGGAATAGGTAAGATTTCCAAACGGTTTGATGAATTTGATGACACCGGTTTCTGATTGGTACGCCGTATATTTTAATAATAATTCAAGTCCTTTATGATCCTGGCTTCCACCATTGGCCATAATGGTATAAAGTGTACCGCCTGATGCATCATTAGGATTCCGTATAGCAATGGCAGTCATTTTATCTTTGAATTTTGCATAAAAGGCAGCTACTTCATAATAAAGTTTGTTCCGTAGTACTGAACCTTTTGCCCCTATCTCAAACTGATCGCCAACTTCAGGCTTCAGCATGGAATCTATCTGTGCCGTTGCAGCGCCACCGCCCGGCACTGCTGCTATAGGCGTGAAAAAATAACTGCTTACCGGCGCTTTGTAACCTCTGCTGTATGAGGCATACACAGAAACCATTTTATTGAAAACTTTGTTTAAAGCTACATGTGGTGACGCCATATTTTTGTATTTCTTTTCAAAAATTGCAGCTTTTGTTGCAGTAGCCGGGTTGAAACGGTCTTCTAAACGGATCTTCATGGTGCTAAATCCTATACCTGCAGTAATGGAAATATCCTGTGGCAGGGATAATGTCCATTCAGTAAATAAAGAACTTGTTGATGAAACAGTAACTGTATTAGATGTATTTGCATTGATCACTAAATAAGGTTCACCATATTTCCACGCTGCAATATTCTGGTTGGCCGCAGCAGGGTCTGCTTTCAGGTTAAAGCCCATGATTTGTGCATTTTGTCGTTGCAGCTCGAACCCGGTTAAGCCATTCAGATTAATGTTGGTGGATAAAGCAAACTTTGTATTAAAAACCGAACGGGTTCCATAGTTTAGTGAAAGCCTGTCTGTCCAGCCTCCGGCAGAACTTGCATCTCCAACAAGGCCGGTTCCAAATAAAGAGGTTGTATTGGATAGCCAGTTAGTTAGTGCATAGGTATGCCCTACACCAGCCCTGTAGCTTATTAAATGGCTATGTGCATTTCTTTTGATGTATTCAATGTTGCCGGAATCATTACCCGCCTGGTATTGTGCAACTGTTTGCTCACCGCCTCTTTCATCATAACTATCGGCATATCCTACATAGGCCAGCACAGATTGCTTTTCACCTGGTTGAAATTCAGTTATCAGGTTTACAAAATCTTTATGCGATTTATTGTGTTGAAAATATCCATCAGATTTTTGTTTGCCGTAATTGAGCAACAAAGATGTACGTTCGTTAGCCGTTTGTAAGGTTGTAGTATAACGTTGCAAACCGTAGCTGCCTACCATAGCTTCCTGACCAATGGAAGTTTTTCCTTTTACAGGTTTTACTGTTTTTAAATTTACAGCACCTGCAATGGCCAGCCCATATAACGTTCCTGCCGGGCCTTTCACAATTTCCACATTTCCAATGGAACCAAAATCAATATCATCCATAATCGTTATGCCTTCTGCGTCAGTAACCGGAATGCCATTCAGGTAAACCTTATAACCTTGTCCGTCAAAGTTGCTGCTTACCCCGTTACGGCCTCTTGCACCATTTCCGTAACCACGGATATTAAAAGACTGCCCGCTGTTTACAGCTCTTCTTTCAAAAGTTACGCCAGGTACATTCTGGTTTATCACATCATCAAAATAAAGACCTGTGCCACGTTTTAACTCAACAGTGGTTAGCTTGGTAATAGATTGGGGCTGGTATATAAGTGATTTATTAAGACTGGATGTGGCACTGATCTCCACTTCGCCCATACTTGAAGTTTTGGCCGTAAGGCTTATTCTAATATTATCGTTACAGTTTTTAATAGTGTATTTAACGGGCTCGTATCCAATAAAGGAAATAGTTATAACAGTTGCTTTACTGCAGTCAATAGTAAACATCCCGTCTTTATCTGTAATGGCTGTACCACCTCCGCCTAAAGAAATATTTGCGCCCAAAAGGGGGCTGTTGTTACCTGCATCAATTACTTTTCCGCTTATGGTTGTTTGCGCAAAAGAAGTAACTGAACACAGTAAAAGTAGAATTAGAATTGTATGTCTCATTTTTATTAGTTGTTAGTAATTAAATATATAGCGTGATTTAGCCCTGATGTAACACAGTGGGTTAAAATAATAAATGGGCTGTTCTTTAAAACAGCATAATAACTACTAACAATATTTTGGAGGGGGGAGAACTGCGGTGCAATCAATACTGGATAAGGCTTCTGAATAATCCCGAAACCGGCGATCAATAATTTGCCAGCTGTTTTGCAATGAAAAACCGGTTATATCTTTATAAGCCGGGAAGCACAAAAACTTAACAATAAAATGGTTAGCGGAAGTGCCGGAACCTTCCTCATCATGATGCATGAGGTTTGAGACATGGTTCACCAGCTTATCTTCTTTATCATCATAAAAACCGGTAAGAATGATATCGGCACCAGCTGTTTTAAAAGACTTTACATCAAATAGTTTACCGTTTACCAGTATTTCTTTTCCGTGATTGATCCAATATATTTTTTCTGCAGAAACGGTGATGGTTTGTACCTGTTCGGTCTCAAATCTTTCCCTTCTTTGATATTGTACTATCTTTTGTTTAATGAAGATACCTACCGATAGTATTAACGGTAATGCTGCCAGAAGCAGTAATCCTAAAGCAGTAATTTGTTTTTTCTTCGCCTGCATATACTAAACAGGGGTCAAAGTTAGCGATTATTTTTTTCTAATTAAGCTATCCGGCGGGTTGTTTGCTTTAATGGTATCCCTTACAGCAGTGACCCAGTTGGCCAATGCAAGCTTTTGTTGCCCGTCGAGTTTTGCGTATTTATGTATCCATAAATATGAATCAAGTGGCATTTCATCTTTTTTTACCAGGTCATTGATCTGTTCCAGTTTTTTATACTGCTTCATGATTCGGTAGCTTGCAAACTCCGAAAAATTGAGATCTTTTTTACCATCCTGGATATGGTTATTTAACCACCAGGCAACGGGTTGTATTTTGGCATACCAGGGATAAACTGTGTTGTTGCTGTGACAATCATAACAGCTTGTTTTAAGAATAGTCTGTACATTGGCAGGTACCGGGTATACTGTGCTGATATCTTTTTTACTGGTGCCTTCTGACTTATTTTTTTCCGGTCTAATGAATTGTATAATAATAAAAACAAGGAGCAGGATCTGGAAAGTTCTTTTTAAGATTTTCTTAAGCATGGCAGTTTGTTATTTTAATTGATCAAAATATTCCCGGTCATTTCCTTTGGAATAGGCAAACTCATCAGCGATAAGATGGTTGGGGCAATATCACCTAATTTTCCAGGCTTAATATTTCCTTTCCAGGTATTATCTATTAAAAAAAGCGGAACCAGGTTCAAAGTATGTGCTGTGTTTGGTGTGCCATTTTCATTGATAGCATAATCCGCATTGCCATGATCGGCAGTTAAAAAAACGGTATAATCATTTTGCAGCGCGGCAGTAACAACTTTTTCAACACATTTGTCCACCGTTTCTACTGCTTTTATAATGGCCTCCCAAACGCCTGTATGTCCTACCATATCTGCATTTGCAAAGTTCAGGCAAATAAAATCGGCCCCCCCACCCCCCAGGAGGGGATTTTCAGAGTTCGATAATTTGTTGTTCTTTTCTATTTCTGTAACAATTGCACCCGTCACTTCAAACGCACTCATTTCAGGCTGCAGATCGTAGGTAGCAACTTTGGGTGATGGGATCATGATCCTGTTCTCTCCATTAAAAGGCACTTCCCTTCCACCGCTAAAAAAGAAACTGACGTGTGGATATTTTTCTGTTTCTGCAATGCGTATCTGTGTTTTATTGTTTTGTTCTAAAATTTCGCCAATGGTATTCCTGAGGTCATCGTTCTCAAAAACCACATGCACATTTTTAAATGAATGGTCATACTGTGTCATGGTAGTATAATGCAGGTCAAGTTTTCTCATCTCAAATAAAGGCTGGTCCATTTGTGTAAGCACTTCGGATATTTCGCGACAACGATCTGTTCTAAAATTAAAACAGATCACCACATCTTCATCCTGGATCTTGACGTTAGGTAAGGTTTGGTTGATGATGGGTTTAATAAATTCATCTGTCACCCCGTTTTCATATGATCTTTTAACAGCAGCCAACATATCACCAGTGTTTTCTCCAATTCCATTTACCAAAGCATCATAGGCAATTTTTACTCTTTCCCAGCGCTTATCCCGGTCCATGGCATAATATCGCCCTGTAATGCTGGCAATGTCACCAACTGTTGAATCCAGGTGTTTTTGCAGATCGGTTAAAAAACCAAGCCCGCTTTTTGGGTCGGTATCCCTGCCATCAGTAAAAGCATGAATGAGTACATTGCTTAAACCTGCATCCTTGCACATGCTGGTTAATGCTTTCACATGGTTTATATGAGAATGTACTCCACCGTCACTTACCAAACCGATCAGGTGTAAAGGCTTATTGTTTTGTTTTGCGTGCTGAATAGCTTTCAGCAACGATTCGTTCTTGGCAAATTCCCCGGTTTTAATAGCCACATTAATGCGTTGCAATTCCTGGTAAACGATCCTTCCGGCACCCAGGTTTAGATGACCAACCTCGCTATTGCCCATCTGCCCATCAGGCAAACCAACATCCTCTCCACAGGTAACTAAAGTTGTATTTGAATATTTTTGATATAAAGAGCTAACAAACGGAGTTTTAGCGTGTTGGATAGCATCGCTTTTTTTATTAATACCTAAGCCCCAACCATCCATAATAATAAGTATAACTTTCTTATCTTTCATCTGATAAAACTAAAATATTTGCAGCTAATAACAATTGATTATTGTCTTATGAGTATAAATTCATCCAAAACCGGACAATTTTGAAAGTCTTGGCACGTTTTTAGCAATTTTATTGGAGCCTGAAACATTTACTATATGAAACGATTTTTTACATTATTAACCATAGGAGCTATTCTAAGTTCTTTCGTGGTTTTTTCAAGTATTGATGAGGTTATTGCTGCCATGAAGGCAGGTAATTCAGCAGATATTGCCCGGTTTTTCGACAATACTGTTGAGATAAATATTCCGGATAAAACCAATAATTACAGTAAGAGCCAGGCAGAGCTGGTATTGAAAGATTTTTTCAGTTCCAATTCCGTTAAAAGCTTTGATGTGATACATAAGGGCGAGAACTCGGGATCACAATATTGTATAGGTACCCTGGTAACAACGAATGGTTCCTACCGCACTACTATATTCATGAAGAAGAAAGGAGATAAACAGGTATTGCAGGAGATCACTTTCGAGAATAAATAAAATGTTTACAAATCATAAATTCAAACCCCGAAATTTTCGGGGTTTTGTTTTTGTAGTTCTTCACGTAGCTTTGTTGTTATGAATTTTGACCAACACCTGGAACTGCTGATAAAAAATGCACTTGCGGAAGATATTGGTGATGGAGATCATTCCACCATTTCCACTATTGATGCTGATGCTGCCGGTAAGGCCATTTTAAAAATTAAAGAAGATGGGGTACTTGCCGGTATGGATGTTGCGGAAAAGATCTTCAGGTATATGGAACCGGGTATAATTTTTACCGCTTTTAAAAAAGACGGTGATGCCATGAAATATGGTGAAATTGCTTTTGAAGTAAAAGCTAAAGTGCATACCATTTTACAATGCGAAAGGTTGGTTTTAAATTGCATGCAACGCATGAGTGGTATTGCAACATTAACCAAACGATACACGCAAAAACTGGAGCCTTATAAAACGAGGTTACTGGATACA
The DNA here is from genome assembly GCA_039926045.1 of Ferruginibacter sp. Taxonomy (GTDB): domain Bacteria; phylum Bacteroidota; class Bacteroidia; order Chitinophagales; family Chitinophagaceae; genus Ferruginibacter. Next base: position 27,124 of record JBDSXS010000236.1, on the reverse strand, counting down.
AGAAAAACCACGCCCAACTTCCGGCTGTTGGAAAAGGAGGCTGTTAAAATTGGAGGAGGAGTGAACCACCGCTTTGGTTTGTATGATATGATCATGCTCAAGGACAATCATATTGATTATTGCGGGGGAATAGAAAAAGCCATTGAAAAAGCCTGGACATTTATTCAACAAAAAAAAACGGGATTAAAAATAGAAGTGGAAACAAGAAATATAGATGATGTAAAAAAAGTAATGGCTGTGGGTAAAGTAGACCGGATCATGCTGGATAATTTTACACCTGAACAAATTATTGAAGCATTGAAGATCATTGATGGCAAATATGAAACGGAGGCCAGCGGGGGTATCAATATTGATAATATTGAAGCATATGCTGCTACGGGAGTAGATTATATTTCGAGCGGGGCAATTATACACCAGGCAAGAAGCCTGGACCTGAGTTTAAAAGCTGTGATCACCTGAAATCAATAATCATGTCGAAGAAAAAAATACAGTCATTGAGCGGATTGGTTTATTCAACCGACCCGTATTTTAAACTGCCGGAGGAAATGGGAGAGGAACAGGAAACCATTGAACCAGCTCAACAAAAATTAAAAATAAGGCTGGATACCAAACACAGGGCCGGCAAAGCTGTTACTTTGGTTGAAGGATTTATTGGCACAACAGCCGATCTTGAAAACCTTGGTAAAAAATTAAAATCATTTTGCGGTACCGGGGGCTCTGTAAAAGATGGTGAAATAATTGTGCAGGGCGATAACCGGGAAAAGATCCTCCAATGGTTGCAGAAGAATGGATATAGATCTTCGAAAAAAAATTAAGAATGAAACCCAAAACAACCTGGTTAATAATATGTTTGATCCTTTTTATTTTAGCTTCACTTGCAGTTTTTAAATCCTGTGAGGGTTTTTCCAAAATGGCATCTTAAACTTTTTCCTCATTTATTTTATAACTCAACGCACCACTCGGACATTTTTTTACCTGGTTAATAATTTGTTGTGTTTCTGCCTTACTCATATCTATCCATGGCTTGCGGCGTGGGTCAAATACACCGGCAAGGCCTTTAAAACATATTGCTGAGTGAATACACATGTCCGGTTTCCAGACAACTGTAATTTCTCCGTTACTATAATGATGTGTTTTTTGGGGCATAAAAATGTAGTTTAACAATGCAACATGTTGTAAATTACATAAAAAGGATATTTTATTCCTAATTTTGCTTCAAACAATAAACATGATTTCTAAAATATCAGAGGGTATAACCATTAGTGTGGAAACATACTACCAGCCTGATTACAGTAATCCTGTTAACAGCGAGTTCATGTTCGCTTACCGCATCACCATCGAAAATAATAATGCATTCCCGGTAAAACTTTTACGCAGGCACTGGCATATTTACGACAGCAATGGTAGTTTGCGGGAAGTTGAGGGTGAGGGGGTTGTAGGGGTTCAGCCACAGATCAATCCCACAGAATCTTATCAATATGTAAGCGGTTGCAACCTCCGCTCAGAAATTGGTAAAATGTATGGGACTTACCTTATGGAAAATATTAATAACAGGAAATCATTTGATGTGATCATTCCTGCATTTGAGATGTGTGCCCCGTTTAAATTGAACTAATTTAACCTTTTTAGTACCTTATATTAGCTTACCTTTAAGCGTTAAAAAACAGGTGGTTTGCAGCTAAAGTAAAAAAATTTTTTTTAGTAATATTGCATCTGTTGAAGAACTAATGTTCTGATAAAACCGTAAATATTTAACATGGCAAAAATTACATTTTCAAACAGCAACAACGATTTTTATCAAAGCTTAAAAACTGCTGTAGAAGAATATTTTACAAAAAATAAAATAAAAAAAACGGGCGACTGGAGGTTATATATCAAAACCATAACTTTAGTAATAACAGCAATTACCACTTATTGCTTATTAATGTTCGCTCCTTTAAGTAACTGGCAGGCATTGTTGACCTGTGTAGTAATGGGCATTTCACTAGCCTCTATTGGATTTAGTGTAATGCATGATGCCAACCACGGAAGCTACTCAACCAACACGAAACTAAATGATTTTTTAGGGTTGAGTTTAAATGCCCTTGGGGCAAGTTCCTATCTATGGAAACAAAAACACAACATCATACATCATACGTATACCAATGTCGATGGTATTGATGATGACATTGCCAAAAGCCCCATCATCCGCCATTGCGAATCGCAAAAATGGGTGCCTGCTCATAAAGTTCAATACCTGTACCTTTTGCCAGTTTATTCCTTATCAACTATTTTCTGGATATACATCATGGATTTTACCAAATATTTTTCGCATAAAATCTTTACAACAGATGCGTGGAAGATGTCCACAAAAAATCATATTATTTTTTGGGCAACAAAAATTTTATACGTTACATTTTATATTGTGTTACCAATGATGGTATGGGGTTTTTTACCATGGCTGGTAGGTTATTTAGTGCTTAATGCAGTAATGGGATTGATTTTGTCACTTGTTTTTCAGCTGGCGCATGTGGTTGAAAATACAGAATTTGAACATGTTCCCCTGGATGCAACAAAACATATTGAAACAGCCTGGGCCGAGCACCAGATGAAAACCACTGCCAATTTTGCCATGGGCAATAAGGTCATTTCCTGGTTTGTTGGCGGGTTGAATTACCAGATCGAACATCATCTTTTTCCACGTATAAGTCATGTTCATTATCCGGAGATCAGCAAAATAGTAATGGAAAAATGTAAGGAATTTAATATGCCTTACAATAAATACGATACCATGTCTGAAGCCGTTGCTTCACACTTTAGGGTAATGAAACAACTTGGTAAGAAACCCGAACCTGTCATGCAGCAGGTGCAGGCCGCTTAGATCTGGCCCCTCTTGAACTACGTTCGTTCTTTTGCAAAGGACCCCGAAGGGGGAGGGAATCACGAAGGTCATTTTATATGAATTGTAAAGCTTTTAAGGCTTGTATTTTGCCTGTTGGAAAATTGTTTCCGAATTGGTAGCCATTAATTCCGGCAAGCTTAATTTTGGATTCTTCAGCATGAATTTCTTTACGATCTGCCAACCTGCAAAACTGCCGATATTGCCCGGTGATGCTTCTCCCAGTTCCTGCGTTTTTGGCCCTTCGCCAATATAGTTTTTGATGATATTGTTATCAATGGTTTGCAAAAAATTATTTTGTACAAACAGGTCCCAAACAGCCCGCTCATGCTCATATACGGCTTCCAACTGCTCCCTGGTGTAGCCAATCAGTTTATATTCTTCTGTTTTTGGTAACAGCTTGCTCAATACATACAGGCGCTTTCCCTTTTCAACCATTTGCTGAACCAGTGGATCATCTTCTTTTTTTTCGGGGTAGAGGTCGTTGATGATATTCTTCATACAGTTTACATCAATATAGCCAGGTTCAAACCGGCTGCTGATGTATTGAGGGTAGGTATTTTGAACAAATTCTGACCTGTACAAAGAGAAATTTTTCCCCAAATGATGCTGTAAACCAACTATGATGGCATCATCTGTAAGTATATCGCCATAACCATCCATAGGCCCGATATATGTGATGATCTTTTTACGGTCTTTATAATTTGGAAAATAATATTTTACATATTGTAAGCCCTGTTTTATAGCTTTTTCATAGGGCATAAAATCTTTAAAAACAATTTGCGCTGTGTCATATACTTTTTTATACGCTGTAATAAAACCAAGCACATAACCTGCAGTACTGTCGGCCGACCATTTGGGATCCGCATTTAAAATGGTGGCCAGAAAATTCTCTCCAAATGATGGATATTTAGACAACAGCACATCGAGATTGGCAGTAAAGTGTGTAGTGTCCAGTGCAAACAGGTCTTTCTCAAAACGCATGGTGCTCAGCTCAACTTGTATGTTTGAAACATCAGGCGTTTTATCTCCGTTATTACAGGAAAAAAACAGGCAGGCTGTAATAACAAATACAAAAGCTATTCTCATTTTCTTAATTTAACTTTACAGTAATAAAAATCATTTCTAAACGTAAAGTTAAGCCCGATTAAGGGTTTTGGGGCATGAAAATATTTTTAGCACAGCAAAACTATCACATCGGCAATTTTGAAAGCAATACGCAAAAAATTATCGCTGCAATAGAAACCGCTAAGCAGCAGGGCGGCGACCTGATCGTTTTCAGTGAGCTGAGTGTTTGCGGCTATGCTCCCCGTGATTTCCTGGAGTTTGAAGATTTTATCAATAAAAGTTATGCAGCCATTGATATCATTAAACAACATGCCGATACGATCGGTGTGTTGGTAGGTGCGCCCGACAGGAATCCGGTTAAAGAAGGAAAAGACCTGTTTAACGCAGCCTATTTACTCTACGAAAAGGAAATAAAAGCAACAGCACATAAAACATGTTTACCCAATTACGATGTCTTTGATGAATACCGCTATTTTGAACCGGCTTATGAATGGAGCATCATGGAATTTAAAGGCAGGAGACTGGCGGTAACCATTTGTGAAGACATCTGGAACCTGGGAGATAATCCTTTATACCGCAACTGTCCCATGGATGAGCTGATGAAACAGCAACCTGATGTGATGATCAATTTATCTGCATCGCCATTTGATTATACGCATGATGAAGACCGGAAAGCAACGATCAAATCAAACGTAACAAAATACAAACTGCCTTTATTTTATTGCAACGCCATTGGCAGCCAGACCGAAATTGTTTTTGATGGGGCTTCATTGGTTTTTGACGCATCAGCAAATCTTTGTGGCCAGCTGCCCATGTTTGAAGAAGCCATTCAATCTTTTATTTTGAATGATGACGGAACTATTGACGCCCCCATTTTAGAACCTGCCAGCCGTATGCCGGATAAAGAACTGAACCCCGTTGGTTTGGAACAAAACCTGAATATTGAAATGGTGCATGATGCGATCGTTTTAGGCATCAAAGATTATTTTTCCAAGATGGGATTTACCAAAGCCATCCTGGGCAGCAGTGGTGGTATTGACAGTGCCGTTACACTTGCATTGGCCTGCACTGCATTGGGTAAAGATAATGTGAGAGCTTTATTGATGCCTTCACAATTTTCAACGGCTCATTCTGTAAATGATGCGGAGCAGTTGAGCATGAACCTGGGTAATCCTTACGATATTATCCCGGTTGAAAATATTTATAATAGTTTTTTAAATGAACTGAAACCCATCTTTAAAGACCTGCCATTTGGTATTGCTGAAGAAAACATACAAAGTCGTACACGTGGAAATTTATTAATGGCTATTGCCAATAAGTTTGGTTATATCTTATTAAATACTTCCAATAAAAGTGAACTGGCAACCGGGTACGGTACGCTTTATGGCGATATGGCCGGCGGCATTGGTGTTTTGGGCGATTGTTATAAACTGCAGATCTATGAACTGGCAAAATTTATAAATAAAGAAAAAGAAGTCATTCCAAACAATATCATTACAAAACCACCCAGTGCAGAATTGAGGCCCGGGCAAAAAGATTCTGATAGTTTACCAGCTTATGAAGTATTGGATAAAATATTGTTTCAATATATTGAAAGAAGGCAAGGTCCCAATGAAATAAAAGGGCAGGGTTTTGATGCGGCTTTGGTTGACCGTGTGTTGAAGATGGTAAACATCAATGAATATAAGCGCAACCAGTTTTGCCCCATAATCCGCATCTCTCCAAAAGCATTTGGTGTGGGCAGAAGAATGCCGATAGTTGGAAAGTACCTGAGTTAAAGAGTTTATTTTTTTGGACCTATTTGTTTTAGCGACAAAACAGGCCACCATACCATATATATTTCAATGATCAAAAAAGGGACCACCCAACACAGCCATTCCCCGGTAACCCTTCTTTCAGCAAGTGTATCAAGAAAAGGAAAGAATCTATTATAACCCAGCAAACCAAAGATCCTGATGAAAACAAAAGCCAATGCTGCCGTATAACTTCTTACCATAAACTGGCGGTGCGCTTTAATGTTTCTGCGTTTTATGGCCCACCAGGCTGCAGCAGTGCAGGTAAACCAGATAACAGATAAAATACCAAGTGAAACCCGGCAAGGTTTACAATCATACATCAGGTTAATGCGAAAGGCGCAGACTGCTGCGATCAATGAACCGATAATGAATATTTTTCCCGCCATGCGGTGATACTTCATGTGCTTTACGCGGAAATTACTCCAGAATTGTATAGGCCCCAGTAATAATGAGGCCGTTGCCCCGGTAATATGCCCAATGAACCAGATCTTACTGTCGAATAATCCACGTTTGAAATTTTCAGGGATATATCCTTTACTGTATTCTATAAAGGTCATCACGTAAAAATAGAGTGAAAGACCAATGATAAAGCTCCAGAAAAGGAACCAGAAGATCTTTTTCCTGTTTAGTATTAACATGTGTCCGATTTTGTATTATATCTTCTCTACTAAAACTGCAGTTCCATAAGACAAAACTTCCGTTACGCCATTCATTACTTCATTGGCGTCATACCGCATATTAATGATGGCATTGGCACCCCGTTCATTCGCATGCTGTATCATCAATTGGTAAGCTTCTTCCCTGGTTTTTTCGCAGAGTTCCGAATAAATGGAGATCTTGCCCCCAAGTAAAGTTTGAAAGCCTCCTGCTATATTGCCAAATATGCTCCGGCTGCGTACGGTAATACCCCTTATTAAACCCAGGTGTTTGGTTATGCGGTACCCTTCCAGGTGGGTTGATGTAGTTATAAGTTGTTGATCTATCATGGTAAAATATTTTAGCTTAAAGTTAGAGTGATTTTAACAAAGTTTTGTCCTACTCACTAAAACGGCCAAATTTTTGTTCTGTAGAGTTCGTAATTTGCGGACCTTACAAGCCCCACCTATCCTTCCGCCAAATGGCGGAGAGGGAAACCTGGGAGAGCAAAACGAAGATCGAAAATTGTAAAAATACGTTTATAAAAAATAACATAATCTCCTACATAATCTTCCATTTCCTCTCCGCCAGCTGGCGGAGGAGATAGAGGGGGCGAGGGTAAAAATCAAATCTATGGTTCAAACATCTGAAGACATCCGCCTGCTGAATGAAAAGATCACACATGCATCCGGATTTGTTACCCGTATCAATGATGAGTTAAGTAAAGTAATAGTTGGCCAGCAATCCATGATCGAAAGATTATTGATTGGCCTTTTAAGTAATGGCCATATTTTGCTGGAGGGAGTGCCAGGCCTTGCCAAAACTTTAGCCATTAAATCCCTGGCGCAGTCAGTACATGCAAATTTCAGCCGTATTCAATTTACACCCGATCTGTTGCCTGCAGATGTGGTGGGCACCATGATCTATAACCAGGCTAAAAATGGATTTTATGTTCGCAAAGGGCCCATCTTTTCAAATTTTATTTTGGCAGATGAAATTAACAGGGCCCCGGCAAAAGTGCAGAGTGCTTTACTGGAAGCCATGCAGGAACGCCAGGTTACTATTGGAGATACAACCTATAAACTGGAAGAACCTTTTTTGGTTTTAGCCACGCAAAATCCAATTGAGCAGGAAGGAACATATCCTTTGCCTGAAGCACAGGTGGACAGGTTCATGCTGAAGGTTGTGGTAGATTATCCCAGCAAATCAGAAGAGCAGTTGATCATCCGTCAGAATACTTTAGGACTTAGTTTTCAACCCATAAACCCGGTTGCATCAACCAGCGAGATATTAACTGCCAAAGAGTTGGTGAGACAGGTTTACCTGGATGAAAAAGTAGAGAATTATATCTTGGACATTGTTTTTGCAACCCGTTTCCCCGATAAATATAACCTGCCTAAGCTAAAAGCATTGATCGGTTTTGGCGGATCACCCAGGGCGAGTATTAACCTTGCACTTGCGGCAAAGGCTTACGCTTTTTTAAATAACAGGGCTTTTGTTATTCCTGAAGATGTAAGAAGTATCAGTAAAGATGTTTTGCGTCACAGGATTGGATTAACCTATGAAGCCGAGGCAGAGAATGTAAATGTAGAACAGATCATCAATGAAATATTAAGAGTGGTTAACGTACCATAAAGCCCCCTAAATCCCCCGAAGGGCACTTGTAAACAGTAAAATATTTATGAAAAATATTAAAAATCAGAGTCTAAAAACCTTCCCCCTTTGGGGTTCCCTGGTAAGGGAACGAACGAAGTTCTGGAGGGGGCTGCACCAATGTTAACAACAGAAGAAATATTACGTAAAGTACGTGAGCTTGAAATTAAAAGCAAGAAGATCACTACGCATTTATTTACGGGTGAATACCATTCTGCATTTAAGGGAAAGGGAATGAGCTTCAGGGAAGTGCGGGAATATTATGCCGGTGATGATGTACGTTTTATTGACTGGAACGTAAGTGCCAGGTTCAGTCACCCTTTTACAAAAGTCTTTGAAGAAGAAAGGGAGCTTACAGTAATGCTGTTGATCGATACAAGTGCCAGTAATTTATTTGGCACTGTTGCCAAGCAGAAAAAAGACCTGATCGTAGAAATGGGAGCTGTACTTACTTTCAGCGCTGTAAGCAACAACGATAAAGTGGGCGTTATTTTCTTCAGTGATAAAATAGAAAAATACATTGCCCCTAAAAAAGGCCGGCAGCATGCTTTATATATTGTACGGGAATTACTGACCGTGGAGGCCAAAAAACAAGGCACCAACCTGGATGAGGCCATTAAATTCTTCAGCAGGTCGGTCAAACAACGCAGCATTGCTTTTATTTTAAGCGATTTTTTGGCAACCGGTTATGATGATGGCCTTAAGGTAATTGGTAATAAACATGATGTGATCGGCATAAGGGTTTATGATAAAATGGATATGCAGTTGCCCGATGCAGGCTTACTGCAAGTGCAGGATGCAGAAACAAATAAAAATGCCTGGATCGACAGTAGTGATGAAATGGTGAGGTACAATTACCAGCAGCATTTTATGCAACAAAGCGAATTGAGTAAAAATTACTTCAGGAAAGCAGGGGCAGAACTGCTGCATGTGCGTACTGATGACGACTATGTAAAAATACTACAGCAGTTTTTTATTAAAAGAATCTGATCAGGAAATATAATGACGAAAGGAAAAATAAGCAGGATAATATTTACCGGTGGATTAACAGTCTGTTTTTCTTTTTGTATGCAATTGGCTTTCTCTCAATCGGTGCAAACCATTACCGATAAAAAAGACATTTTAATTGGCGAGCAGATCAGGCTTACCATAAAAGCAAGCTTGCCGCTTAATACAAATGGTTTAAGCAAATGGCTGGTTCTTCCGGATTCCATACCACATTTTGATATTGTAGAAACGGGTAAGGCAGATACCACCGATCTTAAAGATGATTCCAGATCTGTTGAACAAACAATAACCATCACCAGTTTTGATTCGGGCAGGTGGGTATTTCCGGCATTGCCAGTTGAATTTTCAGGGGCGGCCGGGCAATCTCCGCAAATCCTGCAAACCGATTCCTTTTTTGTAGACGTCTCTTATTCACCACCGGACAGTACCAATGAACTACGGGATATAAAGCCGATCATGTCGGTTTCCATCATCGACTATTTCTGGTATTATATCATTGGTGGCGCTGTGTTGTTACTGCTTATCATTTACCTGTTGTTTAGGTATTTTAAAAAGAACAAAATAGTAAAACCGGCAACGCCTGTTTCCAAACTTTCAGCTTTTAACGAAGCGATGGAAGAGTTAAAAAAACTGTCGGAGTTAAATTTGCAGGACCCTGCAGTAATAAAAAACTATCATGCCAGGCTTGCAGAGATCTTTAAAAATTACCTGGGAAGAAAACAATCTAAAAATCTTTTGAATAAAACAACTGGCGATCTTTTGATCAGCATGCGGGATATTAATTTACCTGCAGAAAATATTTCAGACCTGGCCACAGCCCTGCGTTGCACAGATGCTGTAAAGTTTGCCAAGTACCTGCCTTCACAACAGGAAAGTGAAGACAGTCTGGAGAAAATAAAAGAGACAATTAATTTAATAGAACACAAAACTCAAAACACATAACTCAAAACCCATTTTGCTTCTCGACTATTTTAAAAATATAACATTTGGCCAACCCTGGTTCTTTCTGCTGCTGGCTGTATTACCGGTATTGATCTGGTGGTATGCAGTAAAAAATAATAAGCGCCAATCGGCCATTATTGTTTCAGATACTTCAGCAAGGGGTTTATCTTCCTGGAAAACAAGTTCAAGGCATTTGTCTTTTATATTCAGGTTGCTGGCCATTATATTCATTATTGCAGCTATAGCCAGGCCACAAACCATGTTTGAAGAACAGAATGCCGAAGGCGAAGGTGTGGATATTGTTTTGTGTATTGATGTCAGTGGCAGTATGACGGCACAGGATCTGAAACCCAACAGGCTGGAAGCTGCAAAAAATGTAGCTATTGATTTTGTGAATAAAAGGCTTACCGACCGGATCGCTGTTGTTATTTTTTCGGGAGAGAGTTTCACTCAATGTCCGCTCACTACGGATCGCCGGGTATTGGTGTCAGCCATTGAAAATATCCGTAATGGTTTACTGGAAGATGGAACGGCCATAGGGTCGGGCCTCGGTACCAGTGTTGACCGCCTGCGGAGCAGTAAATCGAAAAGTAAAGTGGTTATCTTATTAACCGATGGTGAAAATAACGGAGGATTGATCGATCCGCAAACAGCGAAAGAAATTGCCAAGGCCTTCCAGGTAAAAGTATATACCATTGGTGTGGGTACCGATGGCTATGCCCCTCAACCGCAAAATACGCCCATGGGCGTGGTGATGGCAAACAGTAAGGTTTCCATTGATGAAAAACTCTTGAAAGAAATAGCCAGGGAAACAGGCGGTAATTATTTCAGGGCAAAAGATAACGAAGGGCTTACCGGTATTTATGACGAAATAGATAATCTTGAAAAATCTAAAGTAGAAATTACGAGCCGTACAAGATATACTGAAAAATTCTTTCCATTTATTATTGCTTCTTTGGCGCTTCTTCTTTTAGAAATGCTTTTGAAGTTTACCGTGTTTAGAAAGTTTCCATAATTGCTTTTTATACGCTTACGAGGTGACAGATTTTGAAAAGCTGTCACCTCGTAAGCGTATTCTCATTTTAATTCGTGAAATTTGCTGGTAATGAATGCAACAGTATATAAAAGTACCGGCAACTGGTACCAGGTAAAAAATGATGAAGGCAATCTTTTCAATGCCCGGCTTTTGGGTAAATTTAAAATGGACGGGCTTACCAGCACCAATCCTATTGCCGTTGGCGATACCGTGAACATTGAAATGGAAAATGAATTGGAAAGATCGGTTACCATCACCGAGATAAAGGATCGCAAAAATTATATTACCCGTACTTCACCGGCAAACAAACACCAGCATCATATCATTGCCTCTAATTTAGACCAGTCGCTTTTGTTTGCAACGCTTAAAGACCCCAAAACATCACAGGGCTTTATTGACAGATTCTTAATTACTTCAGAAGCATATCATATCCCTTCTATCATTGTTTTTAATAAGAGTGACCTGTACCGAAAAAAGGAGGAAGATAAATTTGCAGAAGTAAAAAGCATTTATGAAACCATAGGCTATAAAGTTTTATCCATGAGTATTGAAAAGGGAGATGGGGTAGAAGAAGTAAAATCTCTCCTGAAAGATAAACTGACCTTGTTAAGCGGCCATTCCGGTGTAGGAAAATCAACTTTTATCAATGCGGTTTTTCCGGCCATGAAATTAAAAACACAGGATGTAAGCGGATGGAGCGGTAAGGGTTTGCATACCACCACTTTTGCCGAAATGTATGATCTGCCTGGTGGGGGAAGAATAATTGATACGCCGGGTATCAGGGAATTGGGATTGGTTGATATTTCGAAACAGGAGCTGTCACACTATTTTCCGGAGATGAGGGCCTTAATAAATGATTGCCAGTTCAATAACTGCATGCACTTAAATGAACCCGGTTGTGCGGTTAAATCAGCTGTTGAAGATGGGGGTATACATATGGACAGGTATATCAGCTATTGTAATATCCTTGAAACGATCAATGAAAAAAGTTACTGAGAATTATAGATGACAGTTGATAGATGATAGATGAAGCAGAATCTTCCGACTAACAACTGTCAACTAACAACTAAGATCTAATACACACGATGTTCTAAAAAATGCGCAACTTCCATCACTACATTACTGTTTTTAGAAACATTTTTTTTCTGTTGCGGATAAATGCTTACACCATTAAAGATATTATAGTGCAGGGTTAAGAACTGTCCACGGTACTGGAAATCCCAGTCAAGGGTTTCTGCATCATCGATCTGATTCAGGAATTTAACTTTCAGGTCTTTTGAAAGTGTGTTGGCAATGGCGTAGAATTTTGAAATGCCGCAGTTGTCGTCAATTACAGCTTCGGTGCAACCGTTATTTGTTTTCAGTTCGTAGCACATAGGTATAGGTATTGATTTTTAAATTAGGGTATTGGGTAATAAATTTTCTTTTTTATGCTGTTTTACTTTCCACCTTTCCACTTGGCTTTCTTTTGAGCTTTGATAGCTTTTTCATCGCCTGCCAATATTTTTTCAGCGCCTACATTACGGCCATTTGTAGGACAACCAACTTTTTCTTTTTTGCTAAAGATCCTGCTTATAAAACATCCGCTCAATAAGAAGGAAGCCATTACAATGATCAGTAGTATTTTTTTCATGTATTAAAGGTAATAATTTTAATTCAAAAGCCTCACCCAACCCCTCTCCATCCTTCGACAAGCTCAGGAGAGAGGGAACTCGGATTTGGCAGTTTATTAGTTAAAAATAACTTTTCCCTGATCCTTCGCTACTATCCCAGCTTTAATCTTCTCCCTCATCAGTTCCCCCTTTAGGGGGCGGAGGGGGTTTAAACCACCCGCTATACATCATGTAATTATCTGCTATCCTGTTTATTTCCCCACTGATCATCTCTTCACTGATATCTTTTACTTTTTTTGCCGGTACCCCGGCATAAATACTTCCGGGCTCAATTTGGGTGTTTTCAAGTACCACAGCACCCGCAGCTACGATACTATTACTGCCAACCCTAACATTATCCATTACAATGGCACCCATGCCTATCAGCACATTATCATCTATAACGCATCCATGTACGATTGCATTGTGCCCGATACTAACATTATTTCCAATTATAGCAGCGGCTTTCAGGTAAGTACAATGAATAATGGCCCCGTCCTGTACATTTACCTTATTACCCATCCGGATGATATTAACATCTCCTCTTAGAACGGCATTGAACCAAATGCTGCAGTTATCGCCCATCACTACATCGCCTACGATGGTGGCATTGGGGGCAATATAACAGTCGTTTCCGAAAGTTGGAAGGACTCCTTTAACCGGTAAAATAACAGGCATAGCTTTTAATTTAATTGATCAGAATGGAATTCCGAAAAGAACATACGATTGAATTTTTTTACTCTGGTCGCAATACATAGCACTCAATTCGATTGGGCCGATAGGGGTTTTATAGGCAAAAGTTAGGGCATAACCCGTTAGCGCATCTTTACCTGATGTTGCATTGATTTTGGTTGCAAAATCTTTTAAGAGGCCATTGATACGCCCGGTGATATAAATATTATTTGCCGGGTTATAACGTAGCCCCAATTGCAAAGCTGCTACACTTGATGAATTAACCGTGGCTTCCTGTAATCCTGCAAACCGGATCTGGTTCCTGAAACTGCCGCTAAGTCCACCAATTAAAAAATTATTAAGCATATTGGGTTTATTTGTAAAATTGATACCCGCCTGGAATTCAGATAAAAAAGTAAACCGCTTTATGGGTGCAAATAAAGACGCATCCAGCAAAAGCCGGGTATAATTATCAAAATTTAAACCCGAGGGAATCACCGGTACTCCATTTTGGTAAAGTACAAGACCTGGCTTTTGATTATATACCTGGGCCAGCTCCATGTTGATCTTTAAACCTCTTGTTGGAAAAAAGATCTGGTTAAGATCATTGTATTTTAAATAAGCATAGCTCTTGATATCCGTGAAGTTGCCCCTGATTTCGGTTACTGAGCGTATGGAAGGCCTGAACCATATATATTCAAAGGCTGTGCCTATACCTGCGGCAATTTTATTGTTGCCACTGTTTTGAAAATTAATAAAGGCGTGCGAAAAATTTTGTTTGTAAGCACCGTCTATTTTAAAATCCTGGTAAGTGTTGATCGTCTGGTTATCTAACCTGAAACCGGCGATGAATGCCACACTTTTTGTACGCCCAAGGTATTGAAAATGTTCTGCTTCAAGTTGAATGCTTTCGCCTATTGAAAGAGAAACCATGCTGCGTGAGTTTGGAATAATAAAATCACGGGTCGTTAGATTTGCATTTACATTAATGCCCCTGAAACGGGTATAATATAAACCGGCTTTTAGGTAGGTGTTCGGATTTTCCACGGCATTAAAAATAATACGGACTGTATCTTTTGATACCGGTTCAAGGGAATAATAAATGCTCTCATAGTAACGGGAGCCTATAGCCCGGCGGATACTTTTGCTGATCTGTATAGCGGTATAATGCTTATGGTCATCAAAATTCATCAGGTGAAGTAAAAAAGGCACAGTGGTTTTTTTTAACCCGTGAACTTCATAATCTGTAATAAATACTGTTTTGCTGCTGAACTGGTTGGTAACCTTTACAGGTTCGGGTGCCAATGCATTGATACTGTCGGCCAATCTTTTAAAAATGGGATAGTACTGCCGCCCCATGTCCAGCCCGATCTGCATGATCTCTTTATTATTTCCAAAACTGCCTGTATTGAAATCCTCCATCGGCATATGAATGTAGATATCGGTTAAAGGCAGTTCTTCTTTAAAATCAGCGGCCTCTTTAAAAAAAGCCATCTGCAATAAAACATCCACCGGGTTCTTTATTTTTTCAATTTTAGAAAGCCCGTTTGTTACATTGCTGCCGATCACGATATCGGCACCCATTTCCTTTACATTTTTTACAGGGAAATTTCTAACCAGGCCTCCATCCACCAATTTTTTATTATCCCTGGTCACGGCCGAAAAAATTGAAGGAATGGCCATGGTGGCCTGCAGGGCTGTTATGATATTGCCCGTATCCATCACCACCAGGTCACCCGTTTCCAGGTCGGTTGCCATGCATTTGAAAGGAATTTTAAATTGATTGAAGTCGCGGATATTATAAACGTGAAAGAACAGTTCAGAGAATTTGAGATTAAGTTCCTGCCCCGTAATGACACCGGTTTGCAAACGGATCTTATTATTGATGAAAGGAAGTTCAATAGAAAAACGGCTGTATTGATCCTTCTCTTCCATCGAAAGTGTTTTCAATGAAACATTGTTTGAGAACAGCACATCAAAGTCAATATGGTTTTTTAAGTTATCAATATCATTTCCACTGTATCCTGCGGCATACAGGGCACCTACTATGCCCCCCATGCTGGTTCCTGTTATGTAATCTATTTTGAGGCCCGCACTGTCTATCGCTTTTAAAATACCAATATGAGCCAAACCCTTTGCGCCGCCACCACTCAGCGTTAGTCCCACTTTTGGCCGAACATGATTGTCCTGGGCCCAGGTGTGAGTTGTAAAACTGAAACAACAAAAAAGAGCAAGAAAAATCTTCATTAAGTGACTTATTAAAAATATGCTGTCAGGGAATTAGGGTGCAAATTACGACTTATCTTTTTTTATCTTTCTTATAAAAATTAAATATTCTACCGGCTCATCAGGAGCATACAGCAATTCAAATGAATAGCTACAATTTAAAGGTTTTATTTTGTGATACCTTTATTTTGCAATAATATTAACGTATGACCAACCGGCAGCTTTTTCTAAATCACCTGGCACAAACATCTGCAGCACCGCTTTGCCTTGAAATTGTAAGGGCTGAAGGATCTAAGCTGTTTGATGCTGATGGAAAAGAATACATAGACCTGATCGGCGGCATCAGTGTTTGTAATGTTGGGCACCGGCATCCAAGGGTTATTGAAGCCATAAAAAAGCAACTGGATGATTACATGCACATAATGGTGTATGGCGAATTGGTTCAAAGTCCACAAGTGCAGTATGCAAAAATGCTCACGTCATATTTACCTGCTTCTCTTAATGCGGTTTTTTTTACTGCATCAGGTACTGAAGCAACAGAAGGGGCCATGAAGCTGGCAAAACGATTTCAGAACCGCACGCAGATCATCTCGTTTAAGAATTCTTACCACGGAAGCACACAGGGCGCATTGAGTGTGATGGGAAGTGAATACTGGCAGCAAGCTTTTCGCCCATTGTTACCCGATGTGTTGCAACTGAATTACAATTTGTTTGAAGACCTTGAAAATATCACTGAACGCACGGCCTGTGTTATTGCCGAAACCATCCAGGCCGAAGCCGGCGTTTTAGTACCGCAAAACGGATGGTTAAAAGCCTTAAGAAAAAAATGTGATGAGACCGGCACGCTGTTGATATTGGACGAAATTCAATGCGGTTTTGGCCGCAATGGTACTCTTTGGGCTTTTGAGCAGTTTGATGTGGTGCCCGATATTTTATTATTGGGTAAAGCCCTGGGTGGGGGTATGCCGATGGGCGCATTTGTGGCCGATAAAAGAATAATGGATTCATTTTCACATGACCCGGTGCTTGGGCATATTAATACTTTTGGGGGGCACCCGGTTTGCTGTGCCGCAGGGTTGGCTGCATTTACAGTTTTGCTGGAAGAAAAACTGATCGACAGTGTTAAAGAAAAAGAGGCGTTGTTTATTTCGTTATTGACAAAGGGGTCAGACGGTTTTAAACCGTCACGACCCCTGACTATACGTAGCCGCGGTTTAATGATGGCTGTAGAGTTTGAAAGTTTTGAACTGAATAAAAAAGTGATCGATGCGTTGATCCAGGGTTCAGGTCGCTCTGAACGCCCCGACCCCTGCGTATTTACGGATTGGTTTTTATTTGCGGCTAATTGCTTGCGTATTGTGCCACCATTAAACATCAGTGAGGGCGAAATTAAAACAGCCTGCAAAAAAATTATTGATGTGTTCAATGCGTCAGACGGTTCTAAACCGTCATGACGCATGTAAAAATTCCTGATGAAAAAATTCACTAAAAGAATTCTTTATTTTATTGCTGCACTGGGAATTATTTACCTGCTGTTGCTGATCCCGGATGCGAAAGAAAAAAATATCATTGTAGAAACTGGTAAAAAGCCCTTCGCATGGAACCGTGATGCACAATGGTTACAGATGGAAGCACTATTCAGGGAGGCTAAACAAATGGATAGTGTAAAGCTGGATTCGGCTATAATGGCTCATGAAATAATGGCTTACAATGTATTTGCTTTTCTGCGGGATAATAATATTGCATCACCGGATTCGGGATGGAAATTTATAGAGAAGAATTTTTTTGAACTGACTTCTCTCATTGCAGTTCATCAGGATAAAATACCCTG
Organism: Ferruginibacter sp.; assembly: GCA_039926045.1. GTDB lineage: Bacteria > Bacteroidota > Bacteroidia > Chitinophagales > Chitinophagaceae > Ferruginibacter. The sequence continues at coordinate 9,726 of JBDSXS010000236.1, read as the reverse complement.
GATGATCGAATATTATAACGGGATCCGTAACCTGGTAAAAAAGCAATCCCAGCAATGGGATATGAATGACCCGGAAACAAGAAATACAGTATATACTTTATTATATGGTTTACGTGCAGCAGTTGAAGAAGTGTTGCTCCAAACCGATAGTTTGAAATTCCCGGCAGCTATGTTGGTCAACAATGAAAGATCAGCAACGCCTGCTGCTTCTATTTTTGGTATTGAGGTACACAGCGGCGATCTGTTGGTTTCAAGAGGTGGCGCTGAGGTATCTGCATTGATATCAAGAGGTAATGATTACCCCGGTAATTTTTCGCACATTGCTTTAATTTATGTTGATGAAAAAACAAAAGAACCATTTTTGATTGAAGCCCATATTGAAAAAGGAGTTGCTATAGCATCTGTTGCCCAATATGAAAATGACAAAAAGCTTCGCTTTATGGTCATGCGGCCCAGGGCCGATCTGCCGCTACTGATGGCCGATCCGATGTTACCTCAAAAAGCTGCAAAATATATGTTTGATAAAACTGGCAAACGACATATCCCGTATGATTTTAAAATGAATTTTAATGATACTGTAGAAATGTTCTGTTCAGAAGTGGCTTCTTATGCATATTACAAAACAGGGTTGCAGACGTGGAAATATCCATCTACCATTTCATCCCAGGGCGTTATAAACTGGCTGCATGATTTTGGCGTAGAAAATTTCGTCACCCAAATGCCTTCCGACCTGGAATATGATCCGCAACTGTCTGTGGTTGCTGAATGGCGTGACCCCCGAACCTTATACAAAGATCATATTGACAATGCCGTGATGGATGTGTTGCTGGAAAAAGCTAATAAGGGAGAAAGGATCGGGTATAATACCTGGCAATTACCCATTGTAAGGATCATAAAAGGCTACAGCATGATCAAAAATATGTTTGGTAAAATTGGAATGATACCCGAAGGAATGAGTGCCACCACGGCTTTAAAGAACCAGGCTTTTGTAGCTATGCATGTTGCGTTAAAGAATAAGACCATGCAGCTGGCTGATGATTTTATTAAGAAGAATGGCTATCGTCCACCTTACTGGCAATTGATAAAGATTGCAGAAGCTGCAGCAAATTAAGGTGTCAAGACGGCTTCAATGCGTCAGACCTCTTAATTAGGATGATAAATTCTTTCCGCATTTTTATAAACAGTAGCTTTATCCAGCGTCATAGTTTTTGTTTTTTGTTGCAGGTACATGTCAACCTGGTCGTCATAATGTTTATTGCCCGGTTTGGCACTGGCACCATACATATTGATGCTCTCAATTTTTGGAAGACCCTGTTTTTGAAAACGTACAAACATGATCAACCCATCGCCCCCAATTGACTTTAACCTGCCGTTATAATAAGGCTCTGTCCATTGTGGCGACAACAGATCAGGAAAACCGCCGAGCGGCCAGTCTTTACCGCCTCTAACTAATTTCTGAACATCGCCCAGTGTCAGATCAGTTGTTCCAAAATTGGTTAGCATATAATCTTTGATATAAGTAAAGGTGCTGATGGCTTCCTGTTTGGTAAGGAGCCTGGGCGTACGGTCGGGTATTGTTCTTTTCAGTTGTTCGTACATCAATACAAAAATGGCGGCCCCTTTACTGCCGGCATCGCCACGTTTATCCCAGTTCTTAAAAGTTGAAATTAAAGATGCCAGTTCGGGATGATCTTTTTCACTTAAAGAAAACAGGGAGTCAAACTGGAATGGATACTGCAATGTTGCAGGAAGTTGCTTATCAAATTTTATCTGTTTGAATTTTTCGTAAGTTAATTTTTCCTTTTTTGGAAAAAGTTCCATAAACCTTACACTTCGGTTCAGGTTATACATTTCCCATCCATCTGTTTTGGCAAAAGATGATGGTAATAAATTATCAGCAGGGTCGGTTGCAAAAAAACTGGAATGATTGGTATTGAATAAAAATCCAGACCTGGGATTAATGTATTGCGGCAGATCTTTTTCTGTTCTGAAATCCGTCCACAATGTTTTGGAAGTATTGCCTGGCAAGGTCCTTTTCCAGTCATAATTCTCTGATGCGTTTCTTACCGGCATTAAAGCATTGTTGATATAAAAAATGGTATCGTACCTGTCGGCATACATAATATTGAACATGCTCAGTTCCTGCCGGCTCAGAGCTGCATAAAACTCTGTAAAATTTCTCGCTTTGTTCATCTGGTACCATTGATCTAATACCCCGATCTTCATATTCGCACCAAGGCGCATAGAAAAAAAGCCCTGTTCATTTTTCATGGTAGCGCCATACTTACTCCAGTAAACTTTTCTTTTTACATTGATGGGAATGCCTTTGATCTTCAATTTGATCGTTTTTACTTCCAGGTCTATCCATTGTCCATCGAATTTATATTGCAGCGGATTTGCGGGATTCATCTCCAGTTGAAATTCATCAATCCTGTCGCAATAGTTCACCGTATGGGCCCAGCCCAGGTTTTCATTTACGCCATGTAAAATGCAGGGGCCGCCTGCCAGTAAACCACCTGTTATATTTAAGCCTTCTTCACTGCATAAATGTGCTTCGTAAAAAGATTGTGGGCCGGTGTTGGGCTGATGTGCATTGATCAGCAGAAACGCTTCGCCTGTTGTGGTTTTTGTTGGATGAACGGCAGCAGCGTTACTACCTTTTTTATTTAATTCCGGTGCTTCCCATTCTTTATTGTTAAAGATCCTGATCAAAGCCTGGTCGGCACCATTAAAAATGGTCAATGCAAAAACAGACGAAGAAATATATTCTTTTGCGGTGACCGGGAATATTTTTTTATGCAGGATCTCTTCAGGATGTTGCCTGGCATATTTATTCAATCCCTGTAAATAGCCATTTATTAATTTTAAAAATGCAGGCGACAAAGTATTCCATTTTTCTTCGGTTATTTCCCTGCAGCGAAACAGTGCAAAGGCATAATCCCCTGCTGCTCCTTTTTTTCCCTGTACGCTTGCCATCAGGTTTTTTGCCGGAAGTATCACTTCCTGCATACTTTTAAAATCGTCTTCGGCTTCGGCCCAGGCAAGTCCATAAGCTACTTCGGCATCTGTTTTTGCAAAAATATGGGGTACACCAAAGGAATCCCTTAGGATATCTATGTTGGCCGGATTTATTGTTGTTTGCGAAAAACTGGTACTAAGTAAAAGTATATATAAAGAAAGCAATGAAATTCGTTTCATCTGAGTTGATGGTTGTTTAAAGAGACTGTTTGTCCAATAAAGATAGCTGTAAAAGCGTCTCCCGCAGCGGGCAAGCAGCTGAAGTTGAAAAAAGGATATCGCCGGATAAAAAATAATTTGCATAATTCGAAACCAATGATTTACTTTGTAATTCAAAGTGCTTTTTATATGGACTCACAGCAACAACCTTTGGAAGACCTGCAACACATCAAAAAGATGATGGAACGCAGCAGCCGTTTTATCAGCCTGAGTGGCTTAAGTGGTATTGCAGCCGGTATCTGTGCTTTGGGCGGCGCCTGGTTTGCCAGCCGGAAGATCAATTGTTGGGTAAAAGGCGATTGCCAGCTGAGCAGGCTCATCAGTTCTGCAGGCAATGAACTGATCAATGATCTTTTCTGGATCGCCACCTTAACTTTTATTGCTGCTTTTGTTTCTGCTTTTATATTCACTTATTTGCGAAGCAAAAAAAATGCTACACCTATGTGGGGCACCACTACGGTGCGTTTGTTTTGGAACATGGTGATACCGCTTGCAGTAGGCGCTATATTTTTAATTCGAATGATGCAGATGGGAGAGTACCAGCTGGTAGCCCCGGGTTGCCTCATCTTTTATGGCCTTGCATTGGTTAATGCCAGTAAATATACTTTAGGCGAGATCAGGTATTTGGGATACGGCCAGATCTTATTGGGACTGTTTAATTTGTGGTTGATCGGCTATGGCTTGCAGTTTTGGGCAATGGGATTTGGTGTTTTGCATATTGTTTACGGAATAGTAATGTGGTGGAAGTACGAAAGGAAATAATACTAATTGGATTTTTTAAAACAGCTTGCTGTTTTGAAAAAACAAATTAGTAATACCGGACAGAAAAGCCCTGGTAAATTTTGAAATAATAGCGGTATAAAACTTTGGCCGAATGAAAAATCCGATAGAAAATCTTAATAAAATCTTTGACAGCCGTATCCGACTCGGCATCATGAGTGCCCTGGTGGTGAACGATGCGGTTAGTTTTAATGAGTTAAAAGAATTACTGGATATTACTGATGGTAATTTGGCAAGCCATTTAAAAACGCTGGAAGAGAGCGGGTTTGTAAAATTTCAGAAAGGTTTTATCGGCCGCAAAACCAATACCACTTATTCCATAACAAAAGCGGGAGAAAAAGAATTCAAACTTCACCTCGACGCATTGACAAAAATGATAGGATCAGTAAAATAATTTTTTTTATGCTTACACTTTGAAATACAAAGTACTTTTAAATTATGTATAAATTCATCATTAAATCGAGATCGGCTTTACTGGTCTATCTCACACACAGGATGGCCTTGCCGGTGTTGCGTATCATCCGAAAGCCGGAGATCTTTCCCTACAGCCGGGAGGAGTTAAAAAAATTTCCAGATAGAACACTGGGTAAGGAGCTGGTTGATTTCCTGGATAAGAAACAACTTGACCTGTTACCTTATTATGCCAGGCACGATATCAAACATATCCTGCTGGACTATGATACCACTGATGAAGGAGAAGGCTGCCTGCAATGTTTTATGTTGGGAAACGGCCATGTATCCTTCCCGGTAATGGCAACAGTTTTATATGGGTTTGTTACCATGCCGGAGTACTGGAAAAGTTTTATTAAAGCGTATCGCCGCGGAAAAAAAGCAATAGCAATATCGCATTGGGAATGGTTTGAGATACTTGATCAGACTACACAGGAACTGAAACTTAAAATAAATTAATTACCATGAATAACCTTGAGATCAGGAGCATAAAACAATCCGTGGGTGTGATTCGTTTTCGGCTGAACTTTATAATATTTTTATTTATAGAACCTGCCGTGGTTTTAGGTGGAAACAGGTTGCAGAAGAAAACATCATAAAAAAAAGTACTATGAAATTATTAAGATCCTTTGTGTATGCTTTTACAGGCATCAGGTCAGCCTTTGCATCTGAACTCAATTTCAGGATACATGCTGTTGTTGCTGCAGGCGTAATGATTTTAGCCGCTGCTTTACATATATCGGTTCCTGAATGGTTGCTGGTTGGATTTTGTATCGCTTTAGTACTGGTGACTGAAATGCTGAACACGGCTATTGAAAAATTATGTGATATTGTTCAACCTGGCCTGCATCCCGCCATTAAAAAAGTAAAAGATATAGCTGCAGGAGCTGTATTGGTTGCAGCTATTTTCAGTTCTATCACCGGGCTCATCATTTTTGTTCCAAAGATCATGGAGTATTGCAAATCATTTTAAAAATGAGAACTACTTTATCATTCCAAAAAATATTATTGGCTTTTTTTACCTTTATTGCAGCATTGCTGGCGGTACGCCTGTTTTATACCGGCAAACCTCATTATTTCTTTTTAGTATGGAATATTTTCCTGGCCTGGATACCCTTTGTGATCAGCAGCCTGTTCAGTAAAATGAGCAATACGGGTAAATGGAAACAAGCTGTGGTCTTTTGTTGCTGGCTTGCATTTTTTCCCAATGCATTGTACATCGTTACAGACCTGGTACACCTGGGCCGGGAAAGCAAGGTTCCTAAATGGTTTGATGCGGTGTTATTATTTTCATCTTCTGTAGTTGGTTTAATGATGGCTTTTATTTCACTATACCGGGTGGAAAAATACCTGCATAGAACTGTACATAAAAATGTGCATGCACTAATAATTATATTTATTTTATTTCTTGGATCCTTTGGGGTTTACCTGGGCAGGTTTTTGAGGTGGAACAGCTGGGATATTCTCAATAACCCTTTTCAACTCCTGCTCTCCATTTGTCAATGTGTTATTTCTCCATTTGATCATGCTCAAACATGGGGAGTAACCGTGATCTTCACCATATTTTTCTACCTGCTGTATATCTTAGGCATCACGACGGCTCAAAGCCGTCAGACGCCTGACAAATAATCTAAAAAATTTTTTCCAACAAATCATCGGGCAATACAGCATAACTATCCTGCAAAAAGTTTTCCATTTTTAAATCTAAAAGTGATGAAGCTAATTCCATATTGCAGAGTGTGCCATTACGCAATCCGGCATAATCTATGAAGGAACTGAATTCCCAATCTTCCATTCCTGCAACAAGATTTGTTTTTAATGGGTTTTGATGAATGTATTGAAAAGTGGTATGTCCATAATTTTCATCTCCTTCAAAAACACATTTAGATTTTGTTTTTGTTGAAATAAATTTCCTGTTCTGTTAAGTTGAACATTTATGCCTTGGGTATAACTATTTAGCAAAAGCCGTAAACCTTCTGTGAGCGTATTTATTTTTAAAGGAGTTTCTTTAACTAATGTATGTGTTTTGCTGTTTGCATGAATCAGAATATGGAAATCGTTGGTCATTGAGCACCAGGCAAGAATATCGCAATTTGGAGAAACGTATTTTTTTAATTTATTTAAAAAGTATAAATAATTATCCCTCTTAAAAAATATGGGTTGTTTATTATTGCCTCTATTATAAATGTGGTACAGATTTGAAATTTCAAATTGCATGATAATAAATTAATGATCAAGATGAAAGAGCTCATCTTAAATGGAAATTCATATCAACAGACATTCAGGGGTCTGACGGCCTGAAGCCGTCGTGACCCCTTTAAAAATCCAAACCTAGTGCTACATACAAAATTGGTTTGCCTTTAAAGAAACCCGACATAGGCCAGCCGGCATCAAACTTTACGAAATAACCCAACAGTGTACTGCGGGCTCCAAAACCATAACCACCTGCAAATGGGCCAAGACCGCCAGCTTTAATTTTTACGGTAACAGGTCCAGGTGCCGGCGGGTTGCTATTTGGTATCGTGGTATTATATGAAATAATCGGTCGCTTTAATTTATCATAAGCGCCATTCCAGGCAGTACCCAGGTCAATAAACTGAATTATTTGAAAATTATTTAAGAAAGAATTATTGATGGTACGGTCAAAAAAAGTTGAAACAATGGGTAGCCTGAATTCACTGTTTATTACAACAGCATTGTTGCCGTTGGCTACATTTTGTATATAACCACGCATGTTTACCGCCAGGCTCTGAAAAGCATAATCCACGTCATTGTCAGGCGGGTTGTTGGTATTAAAATATCTTTCTTTTATCAGGTTATTATTCTGATCATATTTTCCATTCTCACCAAACATCAACCAGCCATCTACACCCCCTAAGTAATAGATCATTTTCTGGTTACCCCAGCTAAAATCTCCGGCGGCCCTGCCTGCCCAGATAAAGTTGCGGTAAATAGGATAATAGTAACGGGCGTCAAATCCAAAATTAAAAGTGTTTGGCCCATCAGAAAACTGAACTTTGGTTACCTGCCTGTTCCAGTCAATAAAAAATTTATACCGTAAACCGTTCCAGATATTCATGGCAGGGGTTAACGAGTTGTCATACACGTATTCAAGATGCGTAACTGAATACAATGTTTTTTGACTTTCGAGAGAATTGCTGATAGCATCTACAGAAGAAACCACAATCTTATCGGAGCGTATGCCGGTGCTTAAGCGAATACTTTTAGTAACATCAAAAGGATATGCAACATTTACCTGGTAAAGATTTGTAAAAGATTTGCCGGGATATTGTGCAAGAAGTATGGTGCCGGAACTATCATATACAGCTACACCACTCGCCTGTACATTGCGGTAATAAGTAGCACCCCAGTCGATCCTGCGTTTATAATTCTGGTAACTGATCATCCACTCATTATCTTTTAAATTAGTGCCAATTTTATAGCCCCCTGTTATTCTTACGTCTTCCAGCAATTCGGAAGTTCCAAGACGGATAAGACCATTTAAAACAGAGCCCGAGTTAAGCATGATTGGGCCTGACCCGCCCTGGTATTGCTGGTAACGGTTGATCAAAACACCCGTACTGAAACCCGCAGAGCCGTAATCAACAGAAAACTTTGGTGGTTTATACCTGTATTTTTTTATGGTTTTTAAAACGTCATATTTTGATGCAACAACCCCTCCATCTTTAGGAGCAGCAACAATACTGTCTTTTTTTTCATTCCCAAATTCGGTTTGAAAAAAATCGTCTTGTTTTTTTACCGTGTCGGCAGCAGCAGTGAATTTTTTTACAGCAGCTGTGTCTGTATACTCGCCCATGAGTTTTTTCATGTATGCCGTTGGCTGCGCTGTAATATTCCTGCGGCGTAATGTATTCTCATCGATCTTTAATTTGTATAAAACTTTCTCATCGCTTTGGCGGGTTACTTCACTCACCTGGTTGTTGTCCCCGGCAATGCGGGTTTCGGCCAGCGTGCTTTGGTAATTGGTTAAAGGAAAAGTGTAGGCTGAATCATTGGAGATGGAGATCACCGCAACCGAATCAACATCTGTTTTCTTAAATACCCTTAAGGTGCTGTCAACCTCTTTGGCAGAAGGATTGCGTAAGATCTGGTCGCCAATTAAAACAAGGGTATCAAGTCCGACCTTTTCTGTTGTAAAAAAACCTGCATAGCGGTTACCAACACCATTTTCATCACTAACAAAGGTAAAATGGTTTCCATTGTACTGCATCGGGTAGCGGGCATTGCCATACTTTAATGCAGATAACTGGGTGATCTGGTTCAGCTCGGGCTTATCGCCAAAATTGGTGATCAGGAAAATATTGTATTTACTATCGCTGGGTAAAACAGTCTCGCCGGTTTTTGCTGCCGGGTTGGGCCTGTTGCTGCTGAAGATGATCCCGGTCTTATTTGGAAATGCAACAAAGGATGCATCCAGGTCATCATAAACATCATTGGTGATCTGTTTTACTTTTTCATTTTGAATTTCAAAAGTATAAATGTCTGTATGACCGTTTTTAACTGCAGTAAATAAAAGTGTATTGCTGTTGAGCATATACTTCATGTCCTGCACCTGGTCAAACACTTTGGTCAGGTCGATCTTATATTGCTTTTGACGGGTAATGATGTCGTATACGAACAGGTTCAGTTTTCCTTCCTTCGTGTATAAAACAGAGACCCGTGTTCCCTTTGGATCCCATGCCATCATTGGGTAATTCGGATTCATCTGGTTCATGTAACCACGTACGCCATATTTCAGCAAGGTCTTGTTCTCATATTCATCGTTGTAAATAACACGCACAATGCCTTTTTTAAATTGTGTTACCACATAGGAATTGTTGCGCTTGGTTGGGTTTACATTAAACCGGAAATAATCCAGCCGGTTGTTTATCTCAAAACCATCAACAACACTTCCTTTTGGATATGCTTTTCTTTTAGCGATGTCTTTGTAATACTTATCATCCTCATACTCCATAAATTCTGCCAGCACATCTTTAAATTTCTTTTTACAAACCTGCATACAGGCTTTGTTCAGATTTTTATAGATCGTGGCCAGATAAAGGAGGTAAGTAACATTCTCTTTTTTATATTTTTCTTCAATAAAATACCAAAAGGCATGGCCGGCAATTTGGGGCCGGGCAAAAGCAAACTTGCTGAATTTGCTGTAATTACTGCTCAGTATCTCGCTTTTCAGTTCATCGTCAAGTTCGGTACTCCAGTTTTGAGCCAGGTAATTAATATATCCATCGGTTAACCACT
>JBDSXS010000235.1:0-6330 GCA_039926045.1 Ferruginibacter sp. | reverse complement strand
CCCAGGGTATTTTGGAATGCAGGGTTACGGGTGGCCACTACAGTGCCTTTATAAGCAATAGTACTGTTCCACATATCATTCAGCAGGGCAGTACTATTGGGTGTTAAATTATAAAATGCCGCAGCACCCAGTTGTTTAAATTTAAATGAATCCAATGAGGTCCTGTCACCATCAAACACAACAGCGCCGAGTTCACAACTTACAGGGCCGCTGGGTGGTGTTAAGAAGCCATTGATACCAATATCAATTGGCGGACTTCCACTCTTTACTATACCACAACCGTCAAACACCGTTAAGTTACGGCTTGGCAGCGAGGGGTTACCATATACAATGACTATTGTCCAGCCTCCGTATGCGTCAATTAAACCAACCGGTGATAAAACATTGGCAACGGTATAAGTTCCATTGGGATTTGTTGCATTGATGAGCGAAGTAATATCTTTAAAGCACTGATAGCCGGTATGCGCATATCCTGCAATTAATACATTATTCCAGTAATCAGTTTGGGTAGATGTAATGGTTGCGTATGTAGCTGCGCCCGGAACTTTTAATTTACATGTTGTTTCGCCGGTTATCCAGGCTGTACTGCCGGCATTTGAACCTTCGCCGGCCCCCCAGTATAAACCTGCAAAAAGTACATTAGAACAAGACGACACATTCAAATCAGCAGTTGTTGAATTATGAGTTCCCTGGTCAGTAAATCCCTGCACCTGCATATCGAAAGACATATCAGCAGATTGTGCCTGTGATGTATGTACTTCAACTGCTATTGTATTAGCTCCTGTAACAAAAAATGCCGGGCTTAAACTCACTGAAAAACTCTCGGCGGCTCCTACAGCTATGTTTGCAGTAGCCAAAGTTGCAAAGGTTCTTCCGGCGGGCATATTATTCGCTGCCCGTTCAACACCATTAATATAAATAACCACTCCATCATCACGAAAAAGATTTAAAATAATAGAAGTATAGCTGGCTAATTCGGGTGCTGTAAAGTTTACATCCTGTCGGAAATAAAATGCAGTGTTTTTATTACAGGCTGCTGTAGGCGAACATTGTGAGCCACCGCATGCTACCAGGCCATGCCTTACGCAGGTTGCCTGTGTACCACCATACCCATATTTACCGGCACCGGTTCCGGTAGCACCCACATTCCAGTTAGCCGGTAATACATAAGCCTGTTGTGTCCAGTTAAAGCCACCGTTATTAGGTGGTGCCGCTCCCAGGCCGCAATAATAATTCCATACGCTGTTAAAATTTAATTTGGTAGTCGTTACATTGTCAACGTCAAGATCAATTGCCGCAGCTCCGTTATTTTTTGATGATCCGGCTGGAGGTATTTCCCCGGTACCAGGGCTTCCCGATCCAACTCCTGTAGTGGAAACTATACTATTAGCAGCATACACAATACTTCCTCTTACAGAAGCATTGTAATAACGCTGTGTAAAAGGCCTCAGGATCTGTGCATTTGTTTGCACACTAAATAACAGTGTGGACAAAACAGATGCTAGTAAAAAATTTTTCACTTTGATCAGATTTATTTGTTTTCAAAGGATGGATATTCGTAAACGCTGAAAAAACCTATCCGGTTTTTTCAGCGTCTTCTATTATTGAACTTTTATTTTATTACTGATCCGGTCTCCATTTGTATTGGCTAGTTCCACTACATACACACCATTTTGCAGTTGCAGGTTTTTTATTGTACCACCCGCGGAAATAGCAAAAGTTTCTTCTTTTATTTTATTGCCCACCATATCAAATACGGTCATGGAAACAACATCAGTTTTACTGCTGTTGATAACCATGTTTATTGTTCTGTTTGGTAGATTTACAAATGCTGCAGTAAAGTTTTTGCCGTTTTTATAAGTTATCCTTTTGGTATCGTTGTAAGTAGTATTACCATCGAAATCTGTTTGCGAAAGGCGGTAATAATTTATACCATCAGCAGGCGTAAAATCAACCAGGCGATAAGAATTCTCCACGGTGGATGTACCTTTTCCATTTACTTTACCAAGTACAGTAAAGTGGATTCGATCGGTTGATCTTTCAACAGTAAAGAATTTATTATTTTGTTCCTCCGAAGTTTTCCAGTCAAGCAATACTTTATCAGTATTTAATGTAGCAGTAAATGATGTTAGTGTAATAGGTAATGTTGCACTTACGGTAACATTAAATACATCCTGTATACAACTGCCTGCATTTGCATCTCTAACGGTATATACAAATGAGCCTACCACTGCGTTGCTTATAGTAACCTCCTGTGTTGTTGCCCCCCCGTTATTTGGCCAGTAATAATTACCCCGCCATGAAGCTGTTAGGGTTGATGGTGTACCCAGCAGCGCAGTAACATTCTGCGTTTTGTTCACATCTTTAAAAATGGTGAACTGGTCTCTTACTATAGGTGTAGGCGCTGTGGTGTAGGAAATGTATTTTGCATCCAGCCGGTTACTGTCAACTTCAAAATAAAAACAACCACCGTTGGCAGTACTTACATAGTTGCTGTACATACAATCTTGCGGGTAGCCTGGTTTCTGGGAAGCATTACTTACCTGCCCTGCCGAACCCGCAACAATATATACGGAGCCGTGATTGAATTTACCTGAATTATAAGTAAAGGGGCAGGCAAGTGCTGATCCATCATATTTTGCATTTTGGAGTGAAGCTGTTGCTGTGTGCGTTGCTGCATTAAAATTTCCATCACTCAATGAACTGGCATAAGTATTATAAAACCCTTTTAATAAATAGCTTCTCTCGTATCCATGAGAATGGCCGCATATAATAAGGTCAACCCCGTTGCGCTCAAGTATGCGTATAAATCTTTCACGTATTGCCACCAGGTCAGTTTCTCCATCAGCAACATCAGAACTATGGCTTGTTTTGGTATAAGGAGGGTGATGAAAATATGCAACCGTCCATTTTTTTGTGTTGGCTGCCAGGTCGGCCTTTAACCAGGTTATCTGTGGTCCAAATGTATCGGAAAGTAAAAAGGTTGCATCCTTACCATAGGAATCAAGCGAGATCAGGTGTACATCGCCTATCTCATATGAATAATAATTTTTTACACCTGAAGCTACCCCACCCATTTCGCCACCCATGGGTGTTGTAAAATTAAGGTGATAAGGCATACTATTGGCGGGCGTTGATCCGGTTTTGGTGTTATTAACCAGGGTATTGCCATAATCATGGTTACCCGGAGCCGGGTAAAGTTTATAATATTTTAAAAACTCATCTTTATAGATATTGAAAAAACCACTGGTATATTCTGCATCGCTACCTGTTGTGTAAGCATTATCACCGAGCAATAGCATAGCATCAACATCATTACTGCCAATATAAGTTTTAAACGTATTCATTACGTTTGTTTGGTTGGCAGAGCCAAGACCGCAATCGCCAAGGGCCAAAAAACGAAGTTTACGTGTTGTATTGGCTGGCGGCAGCGTTAAAAAGTAATTGGTATTGGTAGCCTGTAAATCCGTATTTACAGCTCCAACGCTGTATCCGATAGTATACCAGTATTTGGTATCGGCAGTTAAACCTCCAATACGCACAATATGCTCCGTAACCGGGGTTGCAATATCTGTAGTTAAAGAATTTGGATAACTGCCGAATACAGGACCCCAGGTAACTTTTGAGTTTGTGGCTGTACTTGATCTCCACCGTATGGTCATAGAGTCCTGCTTACCTATCTGTAAGTATGGTCCCCTTGTTAAAGTTTGAGCATCAGCTACATAAGTGACAGATAAACCAAGACTAAAAAGAAGAAATAAACATAATTGAGTATATAGTTTTCCCATACATTTAAGATATTTAATTACGGATTTATTGCTATTCGTCTGTATGGGAAGTAGGATAATCATTAATGGAACGGTTTCTTTTGATTATTATTGCGCTGGTTTTTTATTTTTTCTACCTAATATTTATTACTAACCAGGTAAATTTTTGGGGGCTCACTTCATAAAACTTTGGCAAGCGTGATGCTATTTTTTATTGATTAAAACAATTTATGATGTAAAATTTGGAGCTAAATGTACTTGTGATCTATATTTCGGGGATTTAATTGATACTTATTTAACCCGGGTAATTCCACCTGTTGTATCGGTAAGCGTTTTTAAAAAAAGAATAATATCATTTTTTTCTTTTAGAGAAAGACTAAGTTTTTCGAATGGCAGGCTTTGATTGGAAGGTGCAATATGTAATCCTTTTCCGCCTCCTTTATCGTAAAAATCGATCACTTGTTTTAATGTTGCAAATACTCCGTTATGCATGTAAGGCGCTGTTAAGGCAATATTGCGCAAGGTTGGGGTTTTAAAAGAAAATTTATGAATTAAAACCTGGGTTGCTGCAAACCTCCCTTCATCCGGATCTAAATTACTGTTAACTGAATTATTTTTTTCAGGTACACCTATTACCTCGCTTTCATTATAATAATAACGGGGAGGTTTTGATCCGCTGAATAAAGGTGTAAAATGGCAGGTGCCGCATTTGGCCTTGCCCATAAAAAGATTAAAGCCATTAACTTCATCTTTGGTCAATACATCTGCGCCACGCATCTGTTTATCAAATTTTGAATTCAATGCTATTAAGGTACGCTCAAAACAGGCAATGGAATTGCAGATATTAACAGCAGCCATATCCGGCGAAGCGTTTTCATATGCTTTTGCATATAACTCCTTATATCCCTTTTGCTGAATTATTTTATTTGAGGCATCCAATGCAGATCCATGCATTTCCTTTGCATTATTCAACACCTGCATAACCTGGTCTTCGAGGCTGAAGCTCCGGTTATCTAAAAACAAATTTCGTTGCAGTGCTGCATTCCATAAGGTAGGCGCATTGCGGGTTAACAGGGAGTGCCCATCCAATGCCGTACTGGTGGCGAGCCCGTCTGTAAATGCCTTTGCAGGATTATGGCAACTGGCACAACTTCGTTTCCCATCCGAAGAAAGAGCGGACTCATAAAATAATTTCTGCCCCAATTCTACCTTTTCTTTCGAGGTGGTATTATCATCCAGGTACTTATTTACATCAAAAACACCGGGGGAGAACAGGCTGTTGTCTTTTATGATCATGCTGTAGAATAACGGTGATCTGTTATCAACAAAACCACGTTTCTTTTTTACTTCACCCACAAGTGCTGTCACCGGGTTCATGTATTGACGGATAAAATACATCCGGTTAAAGCTGTTGAAGCCCGGGTTATCATCCAGGTAATGCTGCGATGCCGTAAGCAGCTTTTGTAGGCGGGCACTTTTATTTCCAAGTACCTGGTATAATGATCCTTTATAATAACCCAGGACTTTACTCACCCCATTCAATGCGGCACTGCATTCAGGAAGTCCATTCATGGAAGCCTGTGCATCAAACCCGGTAATACCAAGGGCCGTTACCCTGTATAACTCTTCCATTACCGCATCAAAAATATATTCGTCATTAAACTCAAACCACTCGGTTGTTTGCTCCATGGCCCGGGTTTCCACCAGTAGTTCATCCGTTAATGCTTTCAACTTTTTTTTAGATGCAGCTGAGTACCCGGGAAAGAGCAAGCCTTCTATAAGCTGCATGCCTGTGGGTTGTTGCATACCCAGGTCCGGTTCTTCTTCTTCAAAAAAAGGTATTGGAGGGCCGTTTAACTTTAGTGCAGAAAAATCGAAATAGTAAGTAACGATGCTTTCAATTTTTTTATACGCAACTCTTATCTTAAAAAACTGTTGTTGCAATTTTTTTTCATTGCCTGTGGCAATCAATTGATCAAAGTATTTTATTTCCTGCTCAAGAACAAGTGCCTGTTCTTTATAGAACCGCTTAACCATATTTGCAGGCACAGGAGGTTGCTTTGTAAAAAAAGACAAAGAAGCTACGCAAAAAAAAAGCGCCCCTGTTACAAATATTTTTCGCAACATGTAATGTAGTTATTCTGCAAAATAAACAAACCTAATTTAGCAGCATGAAATTTAATTAACTATGCAAAGGCGAATTTTATTGGCTGTGATTTACAGGCTTATGCCATTGAAATGAAAGACCCACATAATAATTTCTTTTTGGTGCCGCATTATAATAACGTCCGCCCGCAGCATTAATATCATTTCCCAAACTGTAGGTCTTATCAAGCAGGTTATCAACACCTCCATAAAAATTTAATTTTAGACTTTTTAAAGCCACCTTCCAGCCTGCACGACAGCCCACTACATGGTAATCGCCTGCAGCCACAGTATTTGCATCATCTAAGAATATTTTTGTTGCATAATAGTAAGTGCTGTTAAAATAAATGCCTTTCTTAAATTGTATATCGGCCGAAACAGCAATGGTTTGATCAGGCACACTGGGCAATCTTTTACC
>JBDSXS010000234.1:0-3179 GCA_039926045.1 Ferruginibacter sp. | reverse complement strand
GGAGTGTTAATTCCCCTGCATCAAATAACGCATGAGGCAGATAAGATCGCTACCGATAAACCCGTCATCATCTATTGCCGCAAAGGCATACGCAGCCAGATCGCCATTCAGCGGCTTCAGGAAAAATACCCGTTCACAAATCTCCTTAATTTAATTGGCGGCACCGAAGCGTGGAAAAGAGAGTTTGGAGACAATAGTCAGGAGTTAGGAGTTAGGAGTTAGGAGTTTGTGTTTGCGGGAGAAAGCTTAATTTAACAGGGAACTTAACTCCTAACTACTGACTACTGACTAATAACTAACTCTTGCTTCACATCCTTCTATATATAATCATTGGCATTGCAGTTTTGTCGGTCATTATTTATTTTATCCAGGAGCGGTTTATTTTTAAACCCGAAAAACTAAAGCAGGATTTCGTTTATAAATACAATGTGCCTTTTGAGGAATTGTTCTTTGATGTAGAGCCGGGCGTTCGTATCAATGGCCTTCATTTTACTGTTGATAAGACCTTGGGCCTCATACTTTATTTTCATGGCAACAGCCGCAGTATTAAAGGCTGGGCAAAATACGCCGTGGATTTTTACCGGTATAATTATGATGTGGTGCTGGTTGATTACCGGGGGTTTGGCAAGAGCACCGGCAAAAGGAATGAAAAGGATATGCTTAGCGATATGCAATTTGTATACGAAGCACTGGCTGCAAAATACACCCAGGATCACATCATCGTGTATGGGCGCAGCATGGGCAGCGGCTTTGCTACCAAAGTTGCCAGCGATAATAAACCCCGCTATTTGATACTGGATGCTCCTTATTTCAGTTTTAAAAAAGCAGTGGAACGGTTCCTTCCCATCCTGCCCGTGCAGCTGGTGTTGCGATATCATATGCGTACAGATAAATGGATCACCCAGGTAAATTGCCATACTTATATTTTACACGGCACCAAAGACTGGCTGCTTCCCATTAGTAACAGCGAAAAATTACAGGCGCTTAATCCCGGTAAAATAACCCTTATCCGCATCCCCGGCGGCGGGCATAATAACCTGCCTGGTTTTCCGGAGTACCATAATTTTATAAGAGATATTTTACAATACTAATGGATAATTGAGTAATGGATAATTGATAATGTCCTAAGCTTCTAAACCCTAAGCTTCTAAACCCTAAGCTTCTAAACCCTAAACTTCTAAACCTCTAAACTCCAAACCCATAACTTTGCTGGCAATGAAAAGAAAAACATTCTTCCGTTGGATAAAGATCATCATCCTCCTGTACAGCATCATCGGCATTGCATTGTATTACCTGCAGGAGAAATTAATATTTCATCCTGAAAGATTATCCAATGCTTACGTGTATCAATTTAAAGTGCCGTTTGAAGAAGTGAATATTCCTTTTAATGATACCGATACATTAAACATGATCAAATTTTTTCCGGCTGATTCGGTAAGAAGGGGCGTGGTGGTTTATTTTCATGGCAATAAAGATAATATTGAGCGTTATGCAAAGTTTGCCGGTAATTTTACCAAACACGGTTACGAAGTGTGGATGGAAGATTATCCCGGCTTTGGAAAAAGTACCGGGGAACGTACAGAGAAAAAAATGTATGAGCAGGGATTGCAGGTACAAAAAATGGCAGCCACAAAATATGGTAAGGACAGTATTATCATTTATGGTAAATCTTTCGGCACCGGTATTGCCGCTTACGTGGCATCCGAATCATTTAACCGGAGATTGATACTGGAGACACCTTATTACAGTATTCCGTCGTTGTTCAGTTGTTATGCACCCATTTATCCCACGGGTAAAATGAGCACCTATAAAGTTCCGTTGAATGAATTTTTACAGGATGTCAATTATCCTGTCAGCATTTTTCATGGTACAGAAGATGGCGTGATACCTTACCGGAATGCTGCAAGATTAAAGAAGCTTTTAAAATCCACGGACGAGTTTATTACGATCGAAAAAGGAACACATCACAACCTGGCCGATTTTGACCTGTATAAACATAAACTCGACAGTTTATTAAGCCTCCGATAACTGTGTTTTGTTTTTGCTGATCTTTAAGGTGTAATTCACGCCGATCTTTAAAGCATAGTTTTCTTTAGTATGGCTCACCGGGAAATTAAAGCACACCGGGTAATCATAAGCGGCGGTGATTTCTTTTATTAATTTATTGACTTTTTTTCCAAAAGGTCTTTCGGTATCCAGCATATCAGTAAATCCCCCAACAATTAAACCTGCCAGCTTATCTAATTTACCGCTGCGTTTCAACTGGTAAAGCATGCGATCAATATTGTAGATGTGCTCACCTATGTCTTCTATAAAAAGTATTTTATTTTCTGTGTTGATATCAGAAACAGTTCCGGAGAGGTGTACCAGTAACGAAAGATTGCCGCCTATGAGTTCCGCAGTTGCAGTACCTGTTTTATTGTACGGATGTGCTGCACAGATGTATTTTGACTTTTTGCCTGTGATGGCCTTATGCAGCGACTTGATATATTTATTTTCACCTTCATTAAATGCAGAAGCCATAGGCGCATGTAAGGAAGCTGTATTTATTTTGCTGTACAAGTGTGCGTGTAAAACCGTAATATCACTAAAGCCAATGATCCATTTCGGATTCTGCTCAAAGGCTGTAAAATCAAGTTCGTCAATGATGCGGGTCACACCATACCCACCACGTCCGCAGAGAATAGCTTTTATGTTATTATCATCCAGCATGGCCTGCATTTCATTCCGCCTTACTTCATCGGTACCGCTGAAATAATTTTTTGACCTGCCACCAAGCGTCTTGCCAACCATTACCTCAAAGCCCCAGCTTTGTAAGTTGCTGATACAGGTTTGCGCTTTTGCTTCAGCCATATACCCTGCAGGGCAGGTAATGCCGATCATGTCGCCTTTTTTAAGGTAAGGGGGAATTTTTATCATATAAAACCAGCGTTTAGTATGTTATCTATTAGCTTTTAGGGTTTGCGTCTTTCTATCAAGGGATAAGTATTTTTCTCACATGAATTGTTGTTCAGGCTAAAAGCTAATAGCTAACCGCTAATGGCTTTCGCCCTATGCCTCTGTCAACCTACATTCATTTAAATGTACGCCCAAGGTATGTAATGCACCACATTTTAATGCAAAATTATTTTTCTGGTGCCCTACGGGGAAATCGAAACAAACAGGGTATTTATATTCGG
>JBDSXS010000233.1:0-34769 GCA_039926045.1 Ferruginibacter sp. | reverse complement strand
CAGCAGATCAGGAACCACAGATATAATGTCAATTTTCATTGTACAAAGTAAGTTAATATCGAACAAGGAACAAGGAACTCTGAATGATGATCGGAATTGCACACTTCTATATTCTGAATTCCTTGTTCCTTGTTCAATATTCAGAAATCCATAAACCCTTCCAAATCTCTTTTATCTTTCTTCGTTGGCCTGCCTTGCTTACTCATCCTTTTACCGGTATGAAAAGCAGCAGCCTGGAATTTGATCCGGTCAAGTTCTTCTGCAGGAGTAATATCTATATAATATTTTATCGCTTCGCTGTATTGTACCCTTTTAAATAAAAGCTCTGCTACTTTTATTACCCATCGCTTGTTCTCCGTTTTTACCTCGTACTCATCACCCACCTGCACCGTTCGTGATGCTTTGCTATTATCGCCTTTATGTTTTACTTTGCCTTTATCACAGGCATCACTTGCCTGGCTGCGTGTTTTGAACAGCCGTATGGCCCATAAATATTTGTCCAGCCGCAGTTTTTCTTTTTCCATCACAACAAAAATAAATGCTTTTACAGCAATGGCAGTTAAAGATTAATGTAATTGCGTAATTTTAAGGAACAAATCAGTTAGCTATGAATTTCAACAAGATCAGAATCCTCATTTTTTTTATCAGTATTGGTCAATTTGCCGTTGCACAAGGTGGAAGAATTACCTGGGCGACAGATGGCAATCATTACACCTTAGTTAAAGATGGTAACATTATCCAGGTGGACCCAATGACCGAAGTGGAAACAGTTATCATCAAAAAAGACCAGCTTACCGTACCCGAAACAAAAGAATACTTAGCTCCTCAATCTTATGCATTTAATAATAATTATACCCGCCTTTTGATCTTTACGAACACGGCTAAAGTGTGGCGTTATAATACCAGGGGTGATTACTGGATACTGGATATCCTGGCGGGGCAATTAAGAAAATTAGGAAAAGGTCTTGCCGCCCGGTCTTTAATGTTTGCAAAATTCTCGCCCGATGGAAAAAAAATTGCTTATGTAAGCGAACATAATATTTATGTAGAAGAGATAAGCTCGGGTATAATTAATAAGATGACCAATGATGGTACCAGGAAATTAATAAACGGAACTTTTGATTGGGTTTATGAAGAAGAGTTTGGCTGCAGGGATGGATTCAGATGGAGTGCTGATGGTAATAAAATTGCTTTTTGGCAGGTTGATGCAACCAGGATCCGCGATTATTTTATGTTGAATACCACCGATAGTGTTTACTCAAAAGTGATACCTGTGGAATATCCAAAAGTAGGGGAATCGCCATCGCCTGTAAGGATCGGCGTGGTAAACCTTTCAACCAGGTATATTAAGTGGATGGAAATAGAGGGAGACCCACAGCAAAATTATATTCCAAGAATGGAATGGTCCGGTACAAACGAACTGGTTATACAACAGTTGGATCGTAAGCAACAGCAGAGTAAGTTAAAGTACTGCAATGTCATTGATGGTAAAAGCCGCACATTCTGGCAAGAGAGCAGCACTTCCTGGGTTGACCTCAATGCCGACGATCCCGGTGGATGGAACTGGGTAAATAACAGCACGGAATTTATATGGGTGAGTGAGAAAGATGGATGGCGTCATATTTACAGGATCAGCAGGGATGGTAAAACTGAAACACTGTTAACCAAAGGCAATTATGATATCGGGGAAATTAAATGCATAGATGAAGTAAAGAATCATATTTATTTTACAGCCTCGCCTGATAATGCAACGCAATTGTATTTGTACAGGGTAAATCTTGATAAGGGCACCTTTATTCAAAAAGTTGCCAATTCAGTGAAAAAAGTGGTTGATGCTGTTGTCAACAATACCGGAGAGGCGGAACTGCTTAGCTCAAAAGATCTGAAAGGAACCCACAGTTATAATATTTCGCCGAATGGCAAATATGCCACCCATTCTTTTTCCAATCATAATACACCTACAGTAAGGGAGTGGATAACATTACCCGACAATAAGCCGATCAACCCTGCCAAAAGTATTGCTGCAAACATTAAAACAGATGACAGGAATAATGTAGAGTACTTAAAAATAATCACCAGCGATAATATTATCCTGGATGCCTGGATCAACAAGCCAAAGAATTTTGATTCAACAAAAAAATACCCGGTCGTATTGTATGTTTATGGAGAGCCTGCGGCATCAACCGTGCAGGACAGGTATGGCGCACATACTAATTTTTTATACAAAGGTGATATGCGGGGAGATGGGTATGTACAGGTGGCCATTGATAACAGGGGCACGCCCATGTTGAAGGGAGCTGCCTGGCGCAAATCCATTTACCGGAAAATAGGTGATGTAAATGTAGTTGATATGGCTAACGGATTTAAAAAATTAATGGAACTGAATCCTTATTTTGATAAAGACAGGATAGCGGTTTGGGGCTGGAGCGGTGGAGGTTCATCAACATTAAATCTCCTGTTCAGGTATCCTGATGTTTTTAAAACAGGCATTGCCATTGCTGCCGTATCCAACCAGTTATTTTACGACAATATTTACCAGGAGCGTTACATGGGGCTGCCGCAGGAAAATAGAAATGACTTTATTAATGGATCACCGGTTACTTATGCAAAAAACTTAAAGGGGAATTTATTATACATACATGGCACAGGCGATGATAATGTACACTTCAGTAATGCCGAGGTTTTGGTGAATGAATTGATCAAATACAATAAGCAATTCCAGTATATGCCTTATCCAAACCGTACACACAGTATTTCGGAGGGCGAAGGTACCAGCGAACATTTATCAACTTTGTATACCAATTATTTAAGAACGTATTGCCCGCCCGGGGCAAGATAATTAATGGATGATCTTATAAAACTGCGTTCTGTAAAAAGAACGCAGTTTTTTTATTCTGCCAAGATATGCACAGTAGTTAATAGAATTAGTTATACGATTTGCAATAATATGCTCAACTTTGCTTAACCTAAAATTTATATATGAGAAAACTAATCCTATTGCTTAGCCTTGTGCTATGCTCCTCTATGTTATTTGCCCAACAGGCTTATAACATCACCGTTACAGATTCAAAGACCGGCAACCCGGTAGCTGATGTATCTGTAAAAATAAGATCCACAAATAAAGGCGGGATCACCAATGCCAATGGCAGTGTTACTTTGCAGGCCTCAGCCAATGATGTGCTGGAGATAAGCAGTATTGGTTATGCCAGCCAGGAAATAAGATTATCCGGCCAAACCGCGGTAAATGTATCACTGGTATCTACAGCGATCGAAAATCTTGATGTTGTTATTGTAGGTACCCGTGGCGCCCCACGTGCAAAAGTTGAAACAGCCGTGCCTGTGGATGTGATCAGGATAAACCAGGTTGGTTTACCTACCGCTAAAATGGACCTTACTTCTGCATTGAATATGGCAGCACCTTCTTTTAATTATAATAAGCAAAGCGGTGCCGATGGTGCTGATCACGTTGACCTGGGTACATTGCGTGGGCTTGGCCCCGACCAGACCCTGGTTTTAATAAATGGTAAACGTCGTCACCAGACAGCTTTTGTTGCTTTATTTGGTACAAGAGGCAGAGGTAACTCGGGTACAGACCTGAATGCATTTCCACAATCGTCAGTTGACCGCATCGAGATCCTACGTGATGGTGCATCTGCGCAGTATGGCTCCGATGCAATGGCAGGGGTAATAAATATTATCCTCAAAAAAGACATCAACAAATGGTCAATGAATATGGGTTATGCGGGTTACTATGACACGAAATTTAACCCCGTGAGATTTAATGAGGGCAATCAATATGTTTCGGGTAAAAAGATCGACGGGGGTACAATTTCTTTTTCAGCAAACGGGGGTGTTGGGCTTGGTAAGAACGGAGGGTTCATCAATGTTTCAATGGATTTTTTAAGCCAGGCAAAAACTTACAGGCAGTCGGATACGATGAACTGGCAAACCAATAAAAATGCCCTGCCCTATATAAACCCTTACCGCCGTGGATTTGGCGATGGCTCGATAGATACTTATGGCGCCATGTATAATATGGAAATACCAACCAGCGCTAATAAGAAAACCACTTTTTATTCTTTTGGCGGATTTAATAATAAAGCTTCCGATGACTATGCCTATAGCAGGAACTGGAGTGCAAGGCCCCAACGTTTTC
Source organism: Ferruginibacter sp. (assembly GCA_039926045.1). Classification (GTDB taxonomy): domain Bacteria; phylum Bacteroidota; class Bacteroidia; order Chitinophagales; family Chitinophagaceae; genus Ferruginibacter. The sequence goes on along the minus strand of JBDSXS010000233.1, from coordinate 30,613 downwards.
CTGTTGATATGAACGGGGATATTATATATGACCCGAATATCATGCGCACCACTAATGACGGAGAGATCTATTATAATCCCCATATTCAAACCAGGATCAAAGATGTGTCCATTTCGGCCGGTGTTAAAGGAACATGCCACAACTGGAACTGGGACTTCAGCAATACCTTAGGCAGGAATGATTTTCATTTCTTTGGAGATAAAACTTTTAATGCTTCCATATTCGCAACGCCGGGTACGCCGCTGCCAACACATTTTGATGATGGAGGGTTTAATTTTATACAGAACACGGTTAACTTTGACGTAAGCAGGTCTTTTAAAACTATAGCCCAGGGACTCAACCTTGGCCTGGGTGCCGAGTTCAGGTACGAGCATTATGAGATCTACAAAGGCGAAGAAGCTTCATACAAAAGCTATCATACCGATGATGTATTTTATCCTAATGTAGGAGAGTTCAGAACACCGGCTGCAGGTTCGCAGGGCTTTCCCGGTTTTAGTCCTGATGATGCTATCAAATCGCATCGGTCCAATATCAGTTTGTATGCTGATGGAGAGTTGAATGTAACAACGGCCTGGTTGGTGGATGGAGCTATCCGTTTTGAGAACTATTCTGATTTTGGATCTGTGGCTACATTCAAATTTGCAACCCGCTACAAAGTTGCCAGCAATTTTAATATCAGGGCTTCGGTAAGTACCGGCTTCAGGGCGCCATCTTTACAGCAGATCAATTTCAGTAATACACTTACTTCTTTTAGTGGTGGTGTTTTGGTGAATGCACTTTTTGCACGCAACGGAAGCGCTATCACAAAAGCTGCCGGTATTCCGGACCTTAAAGAAGAAAAGTCCGTTAATGGAAGTATTGGCTTCGCCTGGAAACCCATTCCTGGATTGACTTTTACCATGGATGGGTATATTGTGAAAGTAAAGGACAGGATCGTTGAATCGGGTTTATTCAGTGCCTCTGATCCTACTTTACCGCCTTCTTTTATTTCACAGATCCCTGCTGACGTGGCTACCGTGCAGTTTTTTGCAAATGCGGTTAATACCACCAACTATGGATTGGATATTGTTGCAGACTATGCAAAGAAATGGGGTCATAACGGCATCAAGATATTATTGGCGGGTAACTTTCAACACATGAAAGTTGATAAGATCAATGTGCCTTCTGCATTAAATGGTACGGTGCTGAACCAAAAAACTTTTTTCAGCGACAGGGAAGAAGCATTCCTGCTTGCATCGGCACCCAATGCCAAATTCAATTTAAGTGTTGATTATACTTGTAAAAAATTCGGTTTCGGAACCCGCCTGAATTATTTTGGTAAAATAAAATTAATGGGCTTTGGAGATGCAACAGCTGATAATCCAAATCAGACAGGTATAAACCCCATGGTGCCAACAGATGCAGATGGCAGTGTATATGTGCCTGAAGTATTTAATTTTAAAGGCAAACTGGTTACTGATGCATTTGTATCATACAGCATCAACAAAAGAATAACTTTTTTTGCAGGGGTTGATAATATATTTAATGTGCACCCCGATCTTGGTGTAAATCCGCAGGCAAAAGGCTGGTTTGGAGATAATGAATCCGGCGGGCCATGGGATAGTGTGCAAATGGGTTTTAACGGAAGGAAGTTATTTACCAAGATGTCTTTTAATTTTTAAGGCGCGTTAAGGTATTTATTTAACCACAAAGCACACAAAGAAGAAACACTAAAGGCACTAAGAAATCGGACGAAAGCGATTTTAGTGTGCTTTGTGTAATTCTCTTAGTGTACTTTGTGGTTTATTTTTTAGAAATTTAATTTAACAGCTATGAAAAAAATTTACCAACTATTTTTTTATATCCTGTTTGCTTCATTCACATCTGCACAAAACAAGATCGTTGTATTTCAATCTGATTTTGGTTTAAAAGATGGCGCTGTATCTGCCATGAAAGGTGTTGCCATGGGTGTTTCACCCGATCTTCAATTATTTGACCTTACGCATGAGATACCGGCTTACAATATCTGGGAAGCCGCTTACCGGCTTGAACAAACTGTTGTTTACTGGCCTGCAGGCACTGTATTTGTTTCGGTAGTTGATCCCGGCGTTGGTACAGAGAGGAGATCAGTTGTGCTTAAAACCAAAACCGGGCATTTTATTGTTACACCCGATAATGGAACGCTTACACTGGTTGCGCAATCTTTAGGTATTGAGGAAGTGAGAGAAATTGATGAAGCGGTAAACCGCAGAAAAGGTTCAGAAAAATCTTATACTTTTCATGGGCGTGATGTGTACGCATACACAGGTGCCAGGCTGGCCGCCGGTAAAATAAACTTTACCCAGGTGGGAAAGTTGTTGCCGGCTGAAGTGGTAAATATGCCTTACCAAAAGGCAGTGATGGAAGGAGAAAAGATCAAGGGCACCATTGCTATACTTGATGTGCAGTATGGAAATATATGGACAAATATTCCTGGTGAACTATTCAATAAACTACATGTAAAGATTGGTGATAAGCTGCATGTGTTCATTTACCAGAACAAAATAAAAAAATACGATGCTTTTATGCCTTATAGCGAAACATTTGGCGGGGTTGCAAAAGGCAAGCCGCTTGCGTATCTCAATAGTTTATTACAACTTTCTTTCGCTTTGAACCAGGGTAGTTTTTCAACGGTGTATAAAGTTTACAGCGGCAGCGAATGGACGGTGGAAGTAAGTAAATGAATGTTAAAATGATCCAGGTTAAATTATTAATCCGGAACTTTGGCTAAACAAATTTTTTATATGAGAAGTTTTATATTGTTGATTGGCCTGGTGATGAGCGCTTCTCTGCTGCATGCACAAAAAAACTATGCCGTTATGGTGACTGATGCAAAGACCAGGAATGCTATTAAAGGGGCTTCTATAATAATTAAGTCAACCGGTAAAATCGTGCCTACCAGCGAGAGTGGTAATGTGGTTATATTGGCCTCGCCTGATGATTCGCTGCAGGTGAAGTATAAAGGTTATAAAGACAGGGTAATAGGATTGGCAGAACAATCTGTGGCTATTAGTATTGAAATGGAGGCTAAACCAAAGACCCCGGTTGCCATCAAGCCGAAAAAACGGCACTAAAACAATTTACAGTTACCCGAAAAGAAAAGCCTCTCCATTAGAAAAAATTTATTGTCTCCCAGGATACTCTTCCAGCGCCTTTTCCAAACAATCCATAGCAGCATTAATGGCATTTACATTTATCACATACGCCAAACGCACTTCCTGTTTGCCAAGTCCGGGTGTGCTGTAAAAACCGGTTGCAGGGGCCAGCATTACAGTTTGGTTATTATAATTAAAAGATTCCAGTAACCACTGGCAGAATTTATCCGAATCATCAATGGGTAATTTAGCCATACAATAAAATGCACCGCCGGGGTTAGGACAAAAGACACCCGGTATGTCATTCAGTCTTTTTACGATCATATCCCTGCGGAGTTTATATTCGGCCTTGGTTCTATTAAAATAATCGGCGGGCAGGTCCACTGCAGCTTCGCCCAATATTTGAGCAAAGGATGGCGGACTTAACCTTGCCTGTGCAAATTTCATAGTAGCGCCAAGCAGGTCTTTGTTCTTGGTAACGAATGCGCCAATGCGGCCACCGCAGGCACTGTAACGCTTGCTGATGGTATCCATCAATACCACATGATCATCAACACCTGTTAAATGCATGGCACTGGTATGAGTACCCTCGTAACAAAATTCGCGGTAGGCCTCATCGGCAAATAAATACAGGTTGTGTTTGGCGATGAGTTGTTTTAAAATTTCCATTTCTGCAGCGCTGTACAAATAACCCGTTGGATTATTTGGATTGCATATAACAATGGCTTTTGTTTTTGAAGTAATGGCTTTTTCAAATTCTTCAATGGGCGGTAATGCAAAACCCGTTTCAATGGATGACATGATGGGCTTTACAGTGACCCCGGCTTCTACCGCAAACCCATTGTAGTTGGCATAAAAGGGTTCGGGAATGATCACTTCATCACCCGCATCCATGCAGGCCATAAAGCCGAAGATGATGGCTTCACTACCGCCGGTTGTAATGATGATCTGTTCGGCAGTAACATCAATACCAACTGTTTTATAATACTGCACTAATTTTTTACGGTAGCTTTCATTGCCCGCGCTGTGACTGTATTCCAACACTTTAAAATCAGAATTACGTACAGCATCCAGGCACTGGGGCGGCGTTTCAATATCAGGCTGGCCAATATTTAAATGATATACTTTGGTGCCTTTCTTTTTTGCAGCTTCTGCATAGGGCACTAATTTACGTATGGGAGATGCCGGCATTTGCAGGCCGCGGTTGCTGATCTTTAACATGCTGCAAATATAAGATGAAAGCTGATACTGGATACTTCATCTCCGATACTGGATGCTGGATACTGGATGTTAACGCATGAACTCTAATTTCCGGCATCCGGTATCCAGTATCTAGGCATCCAGTATCCAATATCTGGGAGTACCTTTGGGCCATGCAACTCTTTACAACTACCAGCCGTATCATCATTACCTGCAGCAATCGCTTATCACCATGGCTTCAAATGGAAACAGCCGCATTGGGTTTTAAAACGGAAAGGGTTTTTAAGACCGGGGTAGAATTAAAAGGGACACTTTTAGATTGTATCCGGCTGAATCTGAATTTACGCTGCGCCAGCCAGGTCTTATTTTCTTTAAAGGAATTTAAGGCCGATAATGCCGATGAACTCTACAATACCCTGATCGATTTTCCCTGGGAAGATGTGTTGCATGTTGATGGTTATTTTTCAATCAGCAGCAATGTTGATAATCCAACCATCAATAATTCTTTATTTGCGAATGTAAAAGTAAAAGATGCCATTGTTGACCGTTTTAGAAATAAGACCTGTGAACGGCCCAACTCCGGTCCCGAACTTGATAAAACGGTTATTCATTTATACTGGAAAGAATCCCTGGCAGAAATTTTTATTGATACATCGGGTGAAACCTTATCCAAACATGGCTACCGGAAAATACCGGGTAAGGCACCCATGCTGGAATCTTTGGCTGCAGCCACTTTACTCGCAACAAAATGGGATCGCAGATCTACGTTTATAAATCCCATGTGTGGATCTGCAACAGTTGCCATTGAAGCCGTATTACTGGCCACCAACCGAAAGCCGGGCTTGCTGCGTTTTAATTATGCATTCATGCATTTGGCAGGTTATACAGAAGCCATGTACAATACTGAATTTAAAAAACTGGAAGATCAGGTTATTGATGTACCAGGGCTAAAAGTAATGGCAACCGATATAAGTAAAGATGCTATCAACATTTCAAAAGTAAATGCAGGCATTGCAGGCGTGGAAGAATTCATTGAATTTGCTGTTTGCGATTTTGAAGAAACAACCATACCGGAAGGAGAGAATGGTGTTATTTATTTTAACCCGGAATATGGCGACCGTTTGGGTGTGGAAGCAGAACTTGAAATTACTTACAAGCGCATGGGAGATTTTTTAAAGAAGAAATGCAAGGGTTATTTTGGATATATTTTCACCGGGAACCTGGAGCTTGCCAAAAAGATCGGGTTAAAGCCTAACCGAAGAATAGAATTTTATACCAGCAAGATCGATTGCCGGTTACTGGAGTATGAATTGTATAGTGGAACGAAGAGGGTTGATAAGCAGTGATCAGCTACAAGCTTCAAGGGGGAAAGTTTTATACTTAATAATGTATGTTCTTTTATTCAGGAACTACCTTAATTCCCATGCTTATCCCTTACAGCTAAATCCTTGTAGCTCCTTGCTCCTCAGTCGATCATGCGATACACCGTCCATTTTTGTGATGCAGGAACAATAAAAGGAGCAATGGCATCACTAAACTGTTTGAATTGCGGTTGTCCCATTTCATTCAATGCCCTTTAAAAATCTGCCAGTGTTTCAAAAAGGTATTCATCTACAATATGTGATGGCGATTCACCAAGATGCCCCACACTTAACCGGTTTACCGAAGTTTTAAAATGAGATGATCTGAATTTTTCGGCGCCCCATGCTTTGATGATATCCAGGGCTTCCTTTTGTTTGCCAAAAAAAATGTCAATGGTCCATACACAATTGTACATGATGCATTATTTTTTTGGTTAAATTATTGCCGGTCTTTATTCCTGATATAAACCAGTTTAATGCCGGCCTTATCTGTTTCTTTTTTATCAACTTCAAATTGAGGAATTGATTTTATCAATGGAGTTAGCTTTAAAAACCCGTAATTCCTCGGATCAAAATTGGGTTGCTTTTTCAGGATCAGGTTTCCTACATCCCCCAAAAAAGCCCAACCGTTCTCATCTGCCAGGTCATTAATAGTATGGGCAATTAATTTAAGTGTCTCTTTATTTAATTTATCAACTGTAGGTTTGGGAGGAGCAGGTTTGCTCGATTTCGTTTTGGTGAGATTTACTTCTTCAGCTTCTGCGCCAAATACCGGGATGATCTCCATGTAAATGAATTTATCGCAAGCCACTATAAAAGGATTGGGTGTTTTCTTCTGGCCGATGCCAAACACTTTCATACCGGCTTCTCTTAACCTGGTTGCAAGTCTCGTAAAATCGCTGTCGCTGCTGATGATGCAGAATCCATCAACCTTGCCGGAATATAAAATATCCATGGCATCAATGATCAGGGCGCTGTCGCTACTGTTTTTTCCACTGGTATAACTGTATTGCTGAATGGGCGTGATGGCGTTTTCGAGCAATACATTCTTCCAGCCGCTTACGGTGGGTTTTGTCCAGTCGCCGTAAATTCTTTTAAAGGTAGGGGTGCCGTATTTGGTAATTTCTTCCATCACACCTTTTACATTGGAGTAAGGCACGTTATCAGCATCGATCAACACTGCAAGGCGTATATCTTTTTGGATGTCCATATATTTATTTCAATACAATTTACTTCTTTTTACTCATCATTTTTGCGATCACCACAAACAGCAGTGCAAAAAATATATTGATAAGTATGGTAAAATAACTAAAATACCGGATAATAGTCTGGTACAGCGGTTACACGGTTTACCATGATCAGGTAGAACTAGAGCAGTAACGTCAACCATCCTGTCAACACCTGCGGCTACATATATTGTTGATAATATTATCCCTTGAAGCTATTTCCCTTGCAGTTTTTTTAATTCAGTTTTGGAAAACGTTCATCAGGGTTCTTACCTAATCTTTTATATATTTTCCCCGCCATTTTTTTATCGCCCAGGTTATAATAACATAAGTAGCCGCCATAGATCAACCATATATCATCGTACTTTGAACTGCTGCAATATTTCCAGATGAAATCAGCAAGTAGCTGCATGAGCTCGGTATCGCCGGTTTTTATAATGTCCCGAATAGGGTCTGGTGAAGTTTTGCTGCCTCTCCCCAACAGAGTTAGAAAATCCACGTTGATGCCACCGTTTTTATCGGCATTAAAGGTCTGAAGGAACATTTTCAGGACAGAATGTTGTGATTGCATAGTGCCTTTTTGTGCTAAATATTTATATAGCCGGATATAATACTCATAAAAATTTAAATACTTATATCGCTTAACCATTGGTGGCCGATAGGAGATAAGTTTAGGATCGGTGATGATCTTCATCGCACTGATGCCCGTAGGTGAATGGAGATTATCAATGGCATCATTCAGGTCGTCGATAGCCTGTTGTACCGATTTTTCTTCATAATCGGAAAGCAATTCAGCATAGGCAGCATAAAAACAGGTATCATCAATTTCCTGCCGCTTTATTTTATATTTTAAAATCTTATGAGCAGCCATATTCATTTGAGAATTACTGCCGATCAGGTCTCTTTCTGCTACTTTCATCAAGATCTGTTGGGGAAGAGAAGGTTCATTCAATTCAAATGATAACAGTGTAGACACTTTTAAAAAATTATCTACAATAACCTCAACTTTTTTTCCTTCATATGAAATATTCCCTTTAAAAGCAACGTAACACCTGGCTTCGCTTCTTTCAATATGTTCAAGAAAGTTTGCCAGACCAAACCGAACTTCTTCAATACCTTCTTTAATTTTTTTTTCCTGGAACAACACATATCCATATTGGGTAACTATTTTAAGTCCAACAAGAGCAGCTATGCCTGTCGCATTATTGTCAACCAAAAATTTTCGGTAAGAAAAATATAACTCTTTAAGGTATTTCCTGTCGGAAGCGGAAGGACTACTTTCGTTGTACACTCTTTCGAAAGCTTTGGTAAACGAAGTGTCCATACCCTGCAGTTCACCGCAGATATCCTGCGCAACACAAGTGGTGGAGAATATAAAAAGGGCGAGTGGAACCAGTAAAAATTTCATATTAATAATTTCAGGAAAAGTAATGTTTAAAATTGATATCGAATATACCCTTAGGCGGTTATTTTATATTATCCCCGGTTGGCGGCTCGCCGTGGGCGGTGTCCTCACCGCCCACTACAAGATCTGCCATGCGACAATTTGGAATGCAATCGGCAACCTTTAAAACTATCCGTTTGCCGAAACAGGCAGTTTATATATAATATTAACCATTTGGTTAAAATTAATTTGCTAATTCCGGATTAACGATTAAATTTGTATAATTAACCAAATGGTTAATTATAAAGTATGAAGAAAAAAGATTCAATTACAGAACAGGTGATATTGCAGACTGCCCGTAAGATTTTTATACAAAAAGGGCTTGCCGGTGCCCGTATGCAGGATATTGCCGACCAGGCCGGCTACAACAAAGCATTGGTACATTATTATTTTATCTCCAAGGAAAAATTGTTCGACCTGGTTTTTGAGCAGGAGTTTGGAAATTTCTTTGCTCACCTGGCAGGTATTCTTTCATCCGACCTGCCGTTGTTTGAAAAGATAGAAAGCGTTGTATCGCTGGACATTGAACGCCTGAGTCAGTTTCCGGGCCTGCCCAATTTTGTATTGAATGAAATGAGCCGCAACCCCGAAGTGATCCTAAAAAAACTGAAAAAGATACCCGTTGAAAAAGTATTGGGCGGATTTCAAAAGCAGATAAATATAGAAGTTAAAAAAGGTACCATTAAAAAGATAACTGCTGATCAACTGTTCATCAATATCCAGTCGCTGTGCATTTTCCCTTTCCTGGCAAAGCCAATGATAAAAGGTTTGATGCAGTTTGATGATAAGGCATACATGGCGATGATTGATAAAAGAAAAAAAGAAGTGGCCCAGTTTATCATCAGCGCCATAAAGATTTAATTTATTTTAAGATCAACTTAATGCATAAAGCATATTTTATGAATAGAAAATACTACATCATTTGCTGTTTGCTTTGTATCAGCCTGCAATCATTGGCCCAGGAAAGCCAGCATTTAACACTGGAGCAGTGCTATACTTGGGCGGCCACCAATTCGCCATTGGCCCAGCAAAAGGCATTGACCATTACTGCTGGCAATATGACAGAGCGAAATCAGAACCTGAAATGGCTGCCGCAGGTTGACCTGAATGCACAGGCAACTTACCAGTCCGCTGTTACCTCATTTCCGGTAAAACTGCCCAATGTTACTGTAGATGAATTGAGTAAAGATCAATACAAAGCCACGTTGGAAATGATTCAACCAATTTACGACGGCGGCATCATCAGCGGACAAAGAAAACTGCAGCATATCAATACAGATATTGAAAGTCAGCGTGTGGAAGTAGATCTGTATCAACTTAAATCCAAGGTGAATAATTATTTTTTTATAGCATTGCTGATGAATGAGAATATACAATTGATGAAAATTGTACAGGAAGACCTGAATAATAACATTAAAAAAGTAAGTGACCAGGTGGCAAACGGTATTGCCACCAACAGCAATGTAGATGTATTAAAGGCTGAGTTGCTGAAGACAAATCAAAAGATCATCGAATTTAAAGCAGTTAAAAAGGGAGCAGTTGAAATGCTGGGGATACTTACGGGCACTGCAATTGCAGAAAATAGTTCTTTCGTAAAGCCGGATAATGAGGCCAGGTATGGAGAAGAAATTATAAATCGCCCCGAACTTAAATTATTCGATCTTCAAAAAAATCAGTTTCAACAGCAAAGCAAACTCATCAGTGTAAGATCAAATCCCAGGCTTTCATTATTTGCGAACGGGGGTTATGGAAGGCCGGGATTAAATCAATTAAAAAATGAATTCCAATGGTTTTATATCGGTGGAGTAAAGCTCAGTATTCCTATTATGAGCCATTTTACACAGCAGCGGGAGAAGGCTGTCATTAAGGTACAGGAACAGATCGTAGAAAAACAAAAGGAAAATTTTCTAAACAATAACTGGCAACTGCTGGTTCAGCAAAAAAATGAAGTAGAAAAATATAAGCAGCTGGTTGATATGGACAAAGAGATTGTTGAACTGCGGACAAAGATCAAAAAAACTGCGGCATTCAAACTGGAAAATGGCATCATTACTTCCAGTGATTATGTTACAGAATTGAATGCGGAGAACCAGGCCATGCTTAACCAGCAATTGCATGAAGTACAATTATTACAAGCGCAGTACAATTACAAACTCATCACCGGAAAATAAACTCAGTCAAAATAAAAAATATGAAATCAATATTTAAAAACCTGGTGCCGTTGTTTTTTATTACCTGCTTTGCATCCTGCAAAAATGGAAAAGAAAAATATGATGCTACCGGAACTTTTGAAGCAGAAGAGATCATTGTATCGGCAGAAGCAACAGGCAGAATTCTTCAATTTAATGTTGAAGAAGGAGCAAGCCTGGTAAAGGATTCTGTTGTAGGTAAGATAGACCCTGCTGCCATTGAATTGCAGAAGGAACAGGCATCTTCATCTGTTGATGCATTACAACAAAAAACAAACGATGCAACGCCGCAGGTAAATATCCTGCAATCACAGTTCCTGCTTCAAAATAAACAAATAGCTGTTTACAATGAGCAATTGAGGACACTGGAAAAGGAGCAACAGCGTTTTCAAAAATTGGTTGCCGCAGATGCCGTGCCTGCCAAACAGCTTGATGATATTAACGGCCAGGTAAACGTTTTAAAAGACCAGATCGTTGCAGCCAAAACACAGTTACTTGTTTTGCAGGCCCAGGTAAATGCACAACGACAGGCTGTTGCCATACAGAACCGGGGAATATTGAGTGAAAAAGATCCGATGCAAAAAAAGGTTGCACAAATACAGGACCAGCTGGATAAGACAATTATTAAAAACCCGGTAACGGGTACTGTGCTTATAAAATACGCCGATGCAAATGAATTTACTGCAAGCGGGAAAGCATTGTATAAAATTGCTGATCTGAGTACAATGAAACTGCGAGCCTATATCACCGGCAACCAACTGGCACAGGTGAAATTAAACCAGGTGGTAAAAGTGTTTGTAGATAATGGCAAAGCTGGATACAGAGAAATGAAAGGAACCATAAGCTGGATATCTGACAAAGCTGAATTTACACCTAAAACCATACAGACAAAGGATGAACGTGCCAACCTGGTATATGCCATCAAAGTAAATGTTGTTAATGATGGGTATTTAAAAATTGGTATGTACGGCGAAGTGATTTTTTAAAACAAACAGGATGAATGCGATTGAAGTAAATAATATTGTAAAGACCTACGGTACAAAAAAAGAGATCATAAAAGCGCTTGATGATATTTCTTTTGAAGTAAAACAGGGGGAACTCTTTGGTATCATTGGTCCTGATGGAGCAGGTAAAACCTCTTTGTTCAGGATATTAACGACGTTGTTGCTGGCGGAGCAAGGCAGTGCTGCAGTTGACGGCTTTGATGTAGTGAAGGATTACAAAGAGATTCGTAAAACAGTTGGTTATATGCCCGGTAAATTTTCATTGTACCAGGATCTTACGGTGGAAGAAAACCTGGAATTTTTTGCAACTATTTTTAATTCAAGTATAGCTGCAAATTATGACCTTATCAAGGAGATATATGTGCAGATAGAACCGTTCAAAGACCGTCGGGCAGGAAAATTATCCGGTGGCATGAAACAAAAACTGGCATTGTGTTGTGCACTCATTCACAAACCTTCGGTTTTATTTTTAGATGAGCCAACTACCGGCGTTGATGCTGTTTCCCGTAAAGAATTCTGGGAGATGCTGAAAGACCTGAAAAAGCAGGGTATCAGTATTTTGGTCTCTACACCATATATGGATGAAGCAGCCATGTGCGACAGGGTTGCCTTAATGCAATCCGGGAAGATCATGACGGTTGATACTCCGGAAAATATAATCAAAGAATTTAAAAAACCAATTTGGGCTGTTAAGTCAGATGAGATGTATCGTTTGCTGAATGACTTGAAAAATTATTCCAATACCGAAAGCTGTAACAGTTTCGGAGAATTTCATCACCTGGTTTTAAAGGATGATGATAGCGGTGAAGATGAACTGTTGCATTACCTGAATAAGCATCAGCATAAGAATTTTATGATAAAATCAACCCAACCAAATATTGAAGATTGTTTTATGCAATTGATGCAACAATAGATACACATGAAGGAGACAGTTATTAAGGCAGACAGGTTAACCAAAAAATTCGGCAATTTTATTGCCACCAATGCCATTTCATTTGAAGTGGAGAAAGGGGAGATATTTGGTTTCCTGGGTGCAAACGGTGCCGGTAAAACCACGGCCATGCGCATGCTTTGCGGCTTATCCATTCCTTCATCGGGTACAGCTACTGTAGCCGGGTTTGATGTTTACAGGCAAACAGAAGAAATCAAGCAGAACATTGGCTACATGAGCCAGAAATTTTCTTTGTATGAAGACCTGACGGTGAAAGAAAATATCCGCTTTTATGCAGGTATTTATGGTATGAGCAGATCAGCCATTAAAGAAAAAATGGCTGTCCTGCTTGATCAATTGCAGTTAACTGCAGAGGAAAATACGCTGGTAAAATCATTGCCGCTTGGCTGGAAACAAAAACTGGCATTTTCGGTTGCTATCCTGCATGAACCTATAATCGTCTTTTTAGATGAACCCACAGGTGGCGTGGATCCTGTTACCCGCCGTGAGTTCTGGAATTTGATTTATGAAGCGGCGGCAAAAGGAATTACCGTTTTTGTTACAACACATTATATGGATGAAGCAGAATATTGTAACCGGGTTTCCATTATGGTGGATGGAAAGATTGAGGCATTAGATACACCTACAAATTTGAAAGCAACATTTAACGCAGCATCGATGGATGAAGTGTTTTTACAACTGGCCCGGGGAGCAAAAAGAACAGCAGATTAGTATTATGAAGCAATTTATCATTTTTGTAAAAAAAGAATTCTATCACATTTTTCGTGACAGGAAATCCCTGCTTATCATTATTATGATGCCCATTGTGCAGATCATCTTATTTGGCTTTGCACTTACCAATGAAATTAAAAATTCAAATATTGCTGTGTTGGATTACGCCAAAGATGAATCCAGTGCTGCCATCATACAAAGACTGGATGCCAGCCGTTACTTTAATGTATTTCAAAATCTTAATGCACCACAGGATATTGAAACTGTTTTCAAAACGGGGAAGGTAAGACTAGTGGTTGTTTTTCAGCCCGGGTTTCGTCAATCTTTGTTGCATACCAACAAAGCGCAGGTACAATTAATAGCCGACGCATCCGATCCGAACACGGCAACAACCGTAACTAATTATGCAACCAATATCATCAACGATTATCAAAAGGAATTAAATGCGCTTGCTCAGCAGCCATACCTGATCAGGCCCGAAATAAGAATGCTGTATAACCCGCAGTTAAAAGGAGCTTATAATTTTGTGCCGGGTGTAATGGCCATGATACTAATATTGATTGCCGCCATGATGACCTCCGTTGCCATTGTTCGTGAAAAAGAGATCAACACCATGGAAGTGATACTGGTATCGCCTTTAAAACCATTATTGTTTATTGTAAGTAAAGCCATTCCTTATATTTTTTTATCGCTCGTAAATGTGGTTACTATTTTAATTGTGAGTGTTACTGTTTTGGATGTGCCTATCAACGGCAGTTTATTTTTATTAATGGGCGAAGCATTGTTATTTATTATGACTGCTGTTTCACTGGGACTGATGATATCTACTTTTACTAAAACCCAGCAGGAAGCACAGATGATCTCTTTGATGGCTTTGTTTTTGCCAACATTATTATTGGGTGGTTTTATGTTCCCGATTGAGAACATGCCATTACCATTGCAGATCGTATCCAATGCGGTTCCGTCAAAATGGTTTTTCCTGATCGTAAAAGATGTGATGATAAAAGGCCTGGGCTTTTCTGCGGTATGGAAGCAGTCGCTGATACTTTTTGGCATGACCATCCTTTTACTTACCATCAGTTTTAAAAAATTTAAAACCCGGCTGTCATGAAAAAACTGCTGGTGATATTAGAGAAGGAATTTAGACAGATATTCAGAAACCCTGCAATTCTGCGCATGGTACTGGTGATGCCGGTGATACAATTAATCGTGTTTCCCTTTGCTGCCAATTACGAAGTAAAAAATGTGTTGTTATCTGTTGTTGATCATGATCATTCTTCTTACTCACAAAAATTCATCAGCAAAATTTCAGGTTCGGGTTATTTTAAACTGGCAGACTTTTCAACTTCTTATAACAAGGCCATGGAGTCTATTGAATCGGGAAAGGCAGACCTGATCATTGAGATACCTGCGGGCTTTGAAAGGAATCTGGTAAAAGAAAATACGGCCCCTATGCTGATAGCAGTAAACGCAGCGAATGGTGCAAAAGCCAGTCTGGGGGGCGCCTATGCAGCCAACATCATCAGGGATTTTAATAACGATATACAAATGGAATGGATACGACTTCCCAAAATGAATGCACAACCCACCATTGACATAACTTCTTCCAACTGGTACAATCCCACCATGAACTATAAATTATATATGGTACCGGGTATATTAGTTACGCTACTTACGCTAATCGGGAGTTTCCTGGCTGCACTCAATATTGTGCATGAAAAAGAAATAGGTACCATCGAGCAGATCAATGTATCACCAATAACCAAAGTACAGTTTATTTTAGGTAAACTTATTCCGTTTTGGATAATGGGTTTAATAACGCTCACCTTAGGCTTAATTGTTTCCCGTTTGTTTTACAATATCATACCGGTGGGCAGCATTGCATTGATCTATTTATTTGCCATGGCGTTTTTGTTTACACTACTTGGTGTAGGACTGCTGGTATCCACTTATGCTGAAACACAGACACAGGCGACGTTTGTAAGTTTTTTTGTAATGATGCTGTTTATGTTGCTGGGCGGATTATATACACCCATTGAGAGTATGCCGGAGTGGGCAAAATGGATAACTAAAATAAATCCGGTTGCTTATTTTATTGAGGTAGCGAGGATGATCGTTTTAAAAGGGAGTAGTTTTTCAGATGTTAAGGTTCAGTTTTTTTCTGTGCTTGGCCTGGGCATTATTTTTAATAGCTGGGCTATTATTAATTACAAAAAGAGAAGTTGATTCTCAGGTTACCCATTAATATACAACTCCTCTACCTTCTTCCGTGCCCAGGGTGTTTTACGTAAAAATTTAAGGCTGGAGTTTATGCTTGGGTTACTTTTAAAACAATTGACCGGGATGATCTTTGCCAGTTCTTCCCAGCCATACATTTCCACTAAATGAGTTACGATCATTTCGAGTGTTTTACCGTGGAGGGGATCTGCATTAGAAGTGCGGTTCATTGATCACTTATTACTTAAAACGTAATTTGCTTTCATGGTCATTGGCACTTTTTGTCCCGCCGTTTCTATCTCTGCTTTTACATCCATTTTGTACGAACCATTCTGCATATAACCATCATCCATTTTTATCGTAAACATCCCTTTCTGAGTTCCAGACATAGATATGCCGACTGACGAACCGCTCTGTTTCATATCTCCTTTTCCATCAATAATGCCATTCGCATCAATATCAGCCACCCCATTCTTAACACCAACAAGTTTATATGTCATGTTTACCTGCATATCCATGTTGGCAAGATTTACTTTTGTTTTTGCTGTCCATGTTTCACCCACTTTAACGGGCTTCCCGGGATACATGTTGAACATCATACCAAATAAACTGTTCATCTGGTCTTTCGAAAACATTTTTTCCATCATTTGCCTGCTTTCTTCATTGTCGGTATTGTTTAGCATAAGTGAATCAAACCCTTTGATCTGCGTAATTTCATTGGTGGGTGATAATTCTATTAAAACCGATCTGCCAATCAATTTTTCGGTAGAAGCATTTAAAATACTATCTGTATTAGCGCGAGCCATTCCTTTATTGCCCATGTCCATTCCCATGTGCATCCCTGTATAGGTTAATTTTAATTCTTTGTTGGCACTGGTATTATCCATCACTTCAAAACGTGTGCCTGCTTCCATGTTCATTTTCATATCCATCGACTTCCCCATCATATCCATTTTCATGTTCATATCCATTTTGATATTGTGATGAAAAGTATCTGCTTTATTCATCCTCATCTTAATGGTATAGGCTTCGCCTGGAAGGCCATTATTGCAGGAAAATAACAAAACACTCAATGCAGTAGCTGTAAAAAATGCCAGGTTTATTTTTTTCATAAAAGTTGATCGTTTTATATGGTATAAATGTAAACTAAAAAGACAACTATTACAGTTGTCCTTTTTAGTTTATTTCTTTTTTAATTGAATCTTAAATTCCCATTTTCTTTTTCAAATTCTCATCAATGGCATCTAAAAATTCCTCAGTGTATAAATAATGCTCACCATGGTTTACCTTATTGCCATGGATACATACGGCAAGATCTTTTGTCATTTTGCCACTTTCAACGGTTTCAATACAAACTGCTTCCAAAGCGTTACAAAAATCGATCAACGGTTGATTACTGTCCAATTTACCACGAAAGGCGAGGCCCCTTGTCCAGGCAAAAATAGATGCGATAGGATTGGTAGACGTTGGCCTCCCTGCCTGGTGTTCCCTGTAGTGGCGGGTTACGGTGCCATGTGCGGCTTCTGCTTCCATGGTTGTTCCATCGGGTGTAACCAACACTGATGTCATTAAACCTAATGAGCCAAATCCCTGTGCAACGGTATCGCTCTGTACATCACCGTCATAATTCTTACAGGCCCAAACAAAATTGCCATTCCATTTTAAGGCACTGGCAACCATGTCATCAATAAGACGGTGCTCATAAGTAATGCCTGCTTCAGTGTAAGCAGCTTTAAATTCATTCTGATAAACTTCTTCAAAAATGTCCTTAAAACGGCCGTCGTATTTTTTAAGAATGGTATTTTTTGTAGAAAGATATAAAGGCCATTTTTTACTTAATGCCATATTAAAACAACTGCGTGCAAAACCATATATACTTTCATCGGTATTGTACATACACAGCGCCACGCCATCACCTTTGTAATTATATACTTCAAATGTTTGAGCTTCGCCACCGCCTTCTGGTGTAAAGGTCATGGTTAATTTTCCTTTGCCTTTTATAACCGTATCAGTTGCACGGTACTGGTCGCCAAAGGCATGGCGACCAACAATAATAGGAGCGGTCCAGTTGGTAACCAGCCTGGGTACATTCTGCATCACAATGGGTTCACGAAAAACAGTACCATCTAAAATATTACGGATGGTCCCGTTCGGGCTCTTCCACATTTGTTTCAGCTTGAATTCTTTTACCCTGTCTTCATCAGGCGTTATGGTGGCGCACTTGATCCCCACACCACATGCTTTAATGGCATTGGCTGCATCAATGGTAACCTGGTCATTGGTCTCGTCACGGTATTCCATGCCCAGGTCATAATATTGAATCGGAACTTCCAGGTAAGGAAGGATCAGTTTGTCTTTAATGAATTTCCAGATGATACGGGTCATTTCATCGCCGTCTAATTCTACTATGGGGTTTGCTACTTTTATTTTTGACATTAGTTATATTTTTGGATTACAAATGTAAGGGAAGAAAACAGATGAAAATATTGAAGGCGTAATGAATTATTTTTTAAGATAAGGGGACTTTAGGATAAAGGCTTTAAATATGTCGTCAACATTCAGGAATAAAGCTTCAAGGAAATCATTTGAAACTTCTTTTTTATTCTTTTTTACTTTATTTTTAGCCATATACCAGTCTCCTTTTTTATAATTCCAAAGGGCAGTATCGGTCGAAAGATCTTTCACAGACACGCTAAAATCTATGTATAAATTACGAGACTCCACTATTGCCACGCCAGCTGCGGGAATGAATAAAGGGCCAATGGCACTAAAAGATACACCATGTTGTGTAATAGTCATCTCAGGATCCAATATTGCATCCACACCTAATATTTTTAACAACGCAGTTTTATTGGGGTTGTGTAAATCATTAAACCTGATATTGTTCGAAGAAAGCCTACTTAGTGTTTCTTCAAGATCCTGCACCTGAACAGAGATGCTGTTCTTTTTTAAGTATTTTAAAACCCGGAAATAGAGATTTTTCTGAAGATCAAGGGACAAGGTCTGTCTTAGGATTCCCTGATCTTTTTGGTCTAGTATCTTTTGTTGGGCCTCTGTAAGGTTCAGAGTCATATTGAAGGGGAGGATGGCAATAAGCTTATGAGCTGTTATTTTTTCTTTGTAATTTTTTGCAACAATGATATTGTGGTTGCAAGCAATTAATACGAATAAGATGCAGGTATAAAAAAATGGTTTTATTTCCATATATTATTTAATTGCAGGATGACTGTTGTACAATGAATATACACTGTTTCCCAATCTCCTTTTATAAGCCCGTCGACTTCTTCAATTGAAAATCCGAGATCACCGATCCCATATTCTCAATGACAGCATCACCAAATTCAGTCGTCTTTAAAAGCGTAGCTCCTGTCATTAAATTATAAAAATCAATGGTAACCTGTTTGCGCATGATGGTAGCCTGCAATGCAGATTCGATCAGATCAGCAGCTTCCTTCCAGCCCATATATTCCAGCATCATACATCCGCTTAAAATAACGGATGAAGGGTTCATGCTGTTGGTGCCTGCAAATTTAGGTGCCGTACCATGCGTGGCCTCAAACACAGCATAGCCGGTATTATAATTGATATTGCCGCCGGGTGCAATTCCAATGCCGCCAACTTCAGCTGCCAACGCATCGGAAATATAATCTCCGTTAAGGTTCAGCGTGGCTACTACTGAAAAATCTTTTGGTGCAATGAGTATCTGTTGTAAAAAATTATCGGCAATAATATCTTTCACCAGCAGCTTGCCTTCATGCAGTGCTTTGCGCTGCACTTCATTGGCGTGTGCTTCGCCATGTTCTTTTTTCAATTCATCCCATTCATCCCAGGTAAAGGTTTTATCGCCAAATTCCTGCCTGGCCACTTCATAGCCCCAGGTTTTAAAACCGCCTTCGGTAAATTTCATGATGTTTCCCTTGTGTACAAGGGTTACTGATGGAAGATCATGCTCAAGCGCATGTTTAATGGCCGCTCTCACCAGGCGTTTACTGCCTTCATTAGAAACAGGTTTTACACCGTAACTGGAGTCGCCGGGAAAACGCACACTGGTAACTCCCATTTCTTCCAGCAAAAATTTCTCAAATTTCTGTGCTTCTGCCGAACCGGCTTTCCATTCAATGCCGGCATAAATGTCTTCGGTATTTTCACGGAAGATGATCATGTCTACATTTTCAGGATGGATCATTGGAGAGGGTACTCCCTTGAACCATTTCACCGGCCTAACACAGGCATATAGGTCCAGATCCTGCCGCATGGCAACATTCAGTGAGCGTATGCCACCACCAGTGGGTGTAGTTAACGGGCCTTTGATGGATACGAGGTGATCCTTTGCTGTTTGCAGGGTTGCTGCGGGCAGCCATTCACCGGTCTGTTTAAAAGCTTTTTCGCCGGCCAGCATTTCCTTCCATTCGATCTTACGGGTGCCGCCATAGGTTTTTTCTACAGCGGTATCAAATACCTTTTGCGCAACAACCCATATTTCGGGGCCAATACCATCGCCTTCTATAAAAGGAATGATCGGGTTGTTGGGAATGTTGAGTTTGCCATTGGAGGCCATGGTTATCTTTTCTGCCATAAATATTCAGTATTTGAGGCTGCAAAGGTAAGGCCCTATAGCTAAAAATTGATCATACAATTCAGCCAGCCAGCATCAATATTCACTTCGGGATATTTCTTATAAAAATTAATAGCAGGTTCATTCCAGTCCAATACCTGCCAGGCCATGCCGCTGTATTGTTTTGCTTTGGCTTCTTCCAACAGTTTATCAAATAATAATTTGCCAATGCCCCTGCCCCGCATTTTATCAGATACTAAAAAATCTTCCAGGTAAAGGCGCTGTCCTTTCCAGGTGCTGTACCGGATATACCATAAGACAAAACCTACGACCTCACCCCGTCCCTCAGCCCCCTCTATCTCCCCCGGGGGGGGAGGAAATTGCGAAGATGGAAGCGGAATTGTTGCAACAAAAGCATACCAAACTGGGTCTTTGCCAAAACCGCTTTCAACAAAATGATCGAAATTTACTGTAACGGCATCCGGCTCTCTTTCATAAACCGCCAGCTCATGAATGAGTTCCATCATCCTGGCACAATCTTCTTTAACTGCTCTTCTAATTATAATAGACATGTTTAAAATTTTATTACCGAAAATACGACAGTAAGCTGAAGTGTTATGGCAATGGCCAGGCAGATCAGCCAGCCTCCAAACCATTTTAATGGTAAACCTGCTCTTAGTATGTTCAGAAAATATAAACCGATCATTAACACAACGGCAAGCAGTAAGGAATAAGTAAAAAAAATGCTCCCATTCTCTTTGCCCAGGCCTGCTATTATAGTATAAGGCAATAACACGATGGAACCTGCCATGCAAACAATCCCTATGTTCTTAATAAATTCCCATTTCTTAGTTCCAAGAAAAAAATAACCAGCTGCAATTTGTAAACCCCATTTGGCACCGGCAATGCATGTTGACAATAATTTTTGCTGCAATGATGTATACAGCGGGCAGGCATCAACAAACAACCAGGTGATAATGGCTGATAGCAGGAAGTACAGTATGGCGAAATAAATGCTCTTTGAATTGTTCATCTTATTGTGGGCCTCCCTAAATCCCCGCCTGAATGACACAGTCGGTCAGGCCTCCGAAGGAGGGACTTTTGAAGACTATGATGATGTTAAATTATTTTTTAAATTCATTGAGTTTATTTTTTTAAATAATGGAAAGAGAGTGAAATAATTTTACTCTTTAAAGCCCTCCCTTTCGGGGTTCTCCGATAGGAGAACGAACGAAGTTCTTAGGTGGTGCTAAGGCTGTTGTTCAGATCCATGATGATATCCTGCACATTTTCAATGCCTACACTCATCCGGATCAATCCATCGGTAATTCCATAAAAATCTTTTTTTTCTTTTGGTACGCCATGGTGGGTCATGCTTGCAGGATGGCATAATAAGCTATCACAGGTGCCTAAGGAAACTGCACGGATACACATTTGCAGTTTATCAATAAATTGTTTTGCAGCTTCCAGTCCGTCCCTCATTTCAAAACTCAGCATAGCGCCAGCATGCCGCATTTGTTTTGAAGCGGTATAAAAATCCGGATGTGAAGGAAGGCCCAGGTAATTTACTTTACTTATAGCAGGATGTTGTTCCAAAAAGCCGGCCACTTCCATGGCATTATGACAATGGCGTTGCATGCGCACTTCAAGTGTTTTCATTCCAAGGGTTAATAAATAAGCATCAAAAGGATTGCTGTTGCCCCCAAGCAGGCGATGTACTTTGGTAATGTGCCCACTCATATGCGCCACATCTTTACCAATTAATATACCACCTATAGCAGTGCCATGTCCATTCAAAAATTTGGTAGTGCTGTGCATAACATAATCAACTCCAAATTGAAATGGCTGTTGCAGGTAAGGTGTGGCAAATGTATTATCAACAGCAACAATTACATTTTTGGTTTTAGCCAGCCTGGTCAGTTCATCAATATCAACACACTGAATGGTAGGATTAGCCGGTGTTTCCAGGTAAAGCATTTTTATTTTGTCATCGGCTTTTATTGCTGCGGCTGCTTTGTCCAGGTCTCTCAGGTCGGTGATGATAGCTTCAATGCCGAGTGGAGGCAAAACTTTTTCAAGAAGTTCCTGGGTACCGCCGTATAAAGAATAATGTGTTAATACTTTATCACCTGCTTTCAAAGTGCCGATCATCAGTGTGCTGATAGCTGCCATGCCGCTGGCATGTAAGATGGCTTTTAGTTCAATTGGATTCCCGTCTTCACCTGCAATACCAAAACTTTCAAGCGCTGCTATTTTTTCTTCGGCTTCGGTTATAGTAGGGTTTCCCCAGCGGCCGTAGATATAACCTTTTTCTTCACCATTGAACCGCCGCATACCCTGTTCTGCATTATCAAAAACATAAGTGCTGTTTGCATAAATGGGTGTAAGGTGTGCATAGTTTGGGTCAGGTTCATGTCCGCCATGAATGGCAACAGAACTGAAACCGCTGAATGGAAATTTTTTACCGGGCATATTTTTTAATTGAAAATGTTATAATTCCCGCCCGGCTAAATGCCGTTCGGACGGGAATAATTGATAATTTTACCTGAACCAATCCATAAAATCAAAAGTACAAAAAACCATGAAGGAATTATTACAACAATACGCCGCTTATAATATTTGGGCAACCAAACAATTGGTTGACCGGATAAGCAAATTAAACGATGAAGATACAGGGAAGGAGATCGTCAGCAGTTTTCCATCCATTTATAAGACCATGCAGCATATGTGGCTTGCAGAAGAAGTATGGTGGCAGCGGTTGAAACTTACAGAGAACATTGTTTTGGAGAGTGAGAAGTTCACCGGGAATTTTAATGAACTGGTTAATGCATTAGCCAGGCAGAGCCAGCAAATGAAAGATTGGGTTGATGGTGCTACCGAAAACCAGCTTACCCATGTGTTTGCTTATATACGCAATAAAGAGCAGCTGAAAATGCCGGTCTATCAAATGTTGCATCATGTATTTAATCATGCTACCTATCACCGTGGACAGCTGGTAACCATGTTAAACCAATTGGGGGCTGATAAAATACCTTCTACAGATTTTTCAACGTTTTGTCGGAAAAAGTGAAGAAACGGCTTCAAGCCACAAGTTACAAGGGGGCAAATTCTATATTCAGAAAGGCTTTTATTATTTCAGCAAGTGTTTTGAGATCGCTTGCTTGTCCCTTGAAGCTAATCTCTTGTGGCTAATTATGGTCTATCATGGTCAACTTTACACCATAACCCTGTTTATAGCCACCACGGCCCGGGGTAGGCGGCTGGTATTCTACATGTAAAAAATTACGGTAGATAAGGCCAATGCCTTTGGCATATTTTTCGGCACCAAAATTTATTTCGTGGTACGAATTGAGATCAGAAGGATTGCCGATTATTTCATCTCTTTGATCAACTTTTAAGGTACTATCGAGTGTAAAGGCACCAAATGTTTGAGCTACGTTCACACTGTCATAAGTATAATTCCAGTCGTCTAAATATTTAACTGTGGAATTCAAAGAATAGGTATCAATATAGGAATTTCCTTTCCAGCTATAACCATTACGGATCGGCCCTTTCAGCTTTAAGTAACGCATATTGTTCTCAATGAACTCAAAGGCAAAATCGGTTGCCACCGCCATAAATGTATTATCTGGTGTCCATGGATTGGCTGCAGTTTTACGTATATAACGGATGATGCGGTAGGCAGGCCTTCCCAGGTTATCCGTGATCTGTGCATCGATCACATGTTTAACCTGGTATTTGATAACTGTATCTTTTGTACCAAAATTTATAAAAACGGTTGAATCTAAATTATAGGTGATATACTTGCCTACCTGTAGCGGGGAATATTGGTTTACGGTGGCAGTTTCAAGTACATCAACGCTTTTTTTACAGGCACTGAAAAGGACTGTGGAAATAATGATCAATAAAAGAGGTACGTTTCTCATATGTTTATTCATAGTACAAATATAGATACAATTAAAGGGAAAAAGGCTGCTCCGCCCGTTGAATAATTCCCCCGCCAATTACGTCATCTCCTTCATAAAATACTGCACTCTGGCCGGGGGCAACACCTTTTACATCTTCATAAAAACGCACATGTATACCATTTTCGTATGTGTAGAGGTTACTTAAAGCACCTTTATCTTTATACCTGATCTTGGTTAATGCTTCCATTCCTTCGGTAATACCCTCGTATTTTATCCAGTTAAGTTTGGTTACTTTCATTTCTTTGCGGTTCAGATCTTCTTCTTCACCAAGTACAACCGTATTGGTTTCAGGTAAAATTTCGGTAACAAATGCAGGCCTGCCAAGGGCAATATCAAGTCCTTTTCTTTGTCCAACGGTATAAAAAGGATAACCCTTGTGTTGCCCCAGTATTTTACCGGATTTATCAATAAAGTTGCCGCCATTCACCCGTTCTTCAAGCCCTTCAACTTTGCGTTTTAAAAAACCGCGGTAGTCATTATCGGGAACGAAGCAAATTTCATAACTCTCATTTTTTTTGGCAAGTTCGGGGTAACCAAAATCATGCGCCATCTGGCGGATATCCTTTTTGTGATAGGTGCCCAGGGGCAAAATGGTGCGGCTCAGCAGGTCTTGCTGTAATCCCCACAGGGCGTAGCTTTGGTCTTTGGTATCATCGATACCTTTGCGAATGAAATACCTGCCATTGGTATGCTGGTGAACCTGTGCATAATGGCCGGTAGAAATAAAATCGCAGTTCAATGCATCGGCCCTTTTCATTAAGGCCCTCCACTTGATATGCGTGTTGCACATAACACAAGGATTGGGGGTGCGGCCGGCAATATATTCGTCCACAAAATTCTCGATCACAAAATCACCAAATTCTTCCCTGATATCAAGAATAAAATGCGGGAAACCATGCTGTACTGCAGCCTGACGGGCATCATTAAAACTATCCAGGTTGCAACACCCGGTCTCTTTTTTGCCGGTGGTACCTACGCTGGCAGCATAATCCCAGGTTTTCATAGTGATCCCCACTACTTCATAACCTTCTTTATGAAGCATCAAAGCTGCCACGGTACTGTCGATACCGCCACTCATTGCCATTAATACTTTTCCTTTCTTGCTCATATTTTTTCTCCGTTACAAAGATACGGCTTAGTTGAGAGTTGAAAGTTGAGAGTTGATAGTTGGGTTTTTGAAATTGGGAATTTTTACCGCTTAAATACAGGGCTCTGAATAACTTTCAACTTTCAACTTTCAACTTTTAACTTATTTTGCATCCATGCAGCAATACCTTGATCTAGTTAAACATATTATGGAGACCGGGACAGATAAAAGTGACCGTACCGGCACAGGTACCCGTAGCGTTTTTGGTTACCAGATGCGGTTTAACCTGGCCGATGGTTTTCCTTTAGTGACCACAAAAAAATGCCATCTTAAAAGTATCATCTACGAACTGCTTTGGTTTTTACAGGGCGATACCAATATCAATTATTTAAAAGAGCACCATGTAAAAATATGGGACGAATGGGCGGATGAGAACGGTGACCTGGGGCCGGTGTATGGAAAACAATGGCGCAGCTGGGCCGGAGCTGATGGGGTTGAAGTTGACCAGGTAAAAGATCTCATCCACCAGTTAAAAACAAACCCAGACAGCAGGCGCATGATCATCAGTGCCTGGAATGTGGCTGATCTGCCAAAGATGAAATTGATGCCCTGTCATTGTTTGTTCCAATTCTATACCTCACCCCCAACCCCTCTCCAAAAGGAAAGGGGGGTTAAAGGAAGCCTTTCGTGTCAGTTATACCAGCGTTCTGCAGATGTGTTTTTAGGAGTGCCGTTCAATATTGCATCTTATGCTTTATTGACC
Source organism: Ferruginibacter sp. (assembly GCA_039926045.1). GTDB lineage: Bacteria > Bacteroidota > Bacteroidia > Chitinophagales > Chitinophagaceae > Ferruginibacter. The sequence continues at coordinate 4,823 of JBDSXS010000233.1, read as the reverse complement.
ATGATGGTCGCACAGGTTTGTGATATGGAACCGGGTGAATTTGTACATTCATTTGGCGATGTACATTTATACAACAACCATTTTGAACAGGCCAGCCTGCAGTTAAGCAGAACACCTTTTCCTTTGGCAACTATGAAAATTAACCCTGCAGTAAAAGATATTTTTGATTTTAAATTCGAAGATTTTGAATTGCTTAATTATGAAAGCCATCCTGCAATTAAGGCGCCGGTAGCAGTTTAAGAATAATTCAAAATTCAAAATTCAAAAACTGCACGTGCATATAAGTTCCTTATTTTTACTTTTACTTTTGATTTTTTACTTCCATGACAATAAGCTTAATAGTTGCAGCATCAGAAAATAATTCGATTGGTAAAAACAACCAACTACTCTGGCATTTACCCAATGACCTGAAATTTTTTAAAAATACAACCTGGGGAATGCCCGTGATCATGGGACGTAAAACCTACGAATCAGTTAATAAGCCGCTGCCGGGCAGGTTCAATATTGTTATTACCAGGCAGCAGGGCTGGAAAGCTGAAGCTGTGATCGTGGCTGCAGGCCTGCAGGATGCCTTGCGAAAAGCTGCAGAAACAAATTGCAAAGAAGCATTTATTATTGGTGGAGGAGAGATATTTACCCAGAGTATGGAGATAGCTGACAAAATTTATTTAACCCGGGTGCATGCAAGTATTGATGGCGACACTTTTTTCCCGGTAATTGATGAAAGCAAATGGCAGCTGTCAGTTAACCAGGATTTTGCGGCAGATGAAAAACATGCTTTTGCGTATTCATTTCAAACCTGGGTAAGAATTAAGAATTAAAAATTCAAAAGTCAAAATTTATAATTGTATACCTCTTTTCAACTTACCAAAAAATATCTCCGCTACTACTTCACCGCATCCAACGGAAAAGGCCACGGTGTTCATTCTCCTTTTGTATTTGACTTTATTAAAAATGTATTGAGGGATAAAAGGAAGTATGAATATTACCAGGTCATAGAGAAAGGGCGCCAACAATTGTTGAAACAAAAAGGCTCAATAGAAGTGCAGGACCTTGGTGCCGGTTCTTCCGTAATAAAAACCAATAAAAGGGTTGTGGCAGATATCGCGAAATCATCCTTAAAACCCGCCAAATATGCCCGTTTATTATACAGGATCGTGAAATATTATAAGCCGGTCACCATATTGGAACTGGGCACTTCTTTCGGTATAACCACTTCCTACCTTGCAGCAGCCAATCCCGATGGAAAAGTTTATACCATTGAGGGCTCGCCGGCAATAGCTGATATCGCAAGAAGAACTTTTAGCCGGGTGGGCTTGTCAAATGTCGAACTCAGTGAAGGCAATTTCGATCATGTGTTACCCGAATTCCTTACAAAAGCCGGCAAAATCGGTCTTGCTTTTATAGACGGTAACCACCGCAAGGAGCCTACGCTTGCCTACTTTGCTCAACTACTAAACAATTCAACCCCATCATCCATATTAGTATTTGATGATATACACTGGAGTGATGACATGGAACAGGCATGGGATATTATTCAGCAGCATCCGGCAGTAACACTGAGTATCGACCTTTTTTTTATCGGTATCGTATTTTTTAATGCAGATATAAATCACAAACAGCATTTTACCATCAGGTTTTAATTTTTCTTACATTTGTCGCAATTAACTACTTATGATAATTGGCGTTTTAAAAGAACCATCTCCAGAAACCAGAGTCTCTTTATTACCGGAACATATCACGATTCTTAAAAAATGGAATGTAGAAGTGTGCATAGAAACAACTGCCGGGATAACTGCTTTTGTCAGTGATGAAAAATATGCAGAGGCTGGTGCAACAATAAGATCAAGAAATGAAGTATTGCAGCGCAGTGATATTATCCTGGGCATACATGCTCCGGATAAATCTGAAATTGATAACCTGCCTACCGGACAGGCAGGTCTTAAATCTAAAATCCTTCTCGGTGTTTATCAACCTTTATTCAATGCAGCTTTGATAAAGGAGCTTGCCGAAAAAGGGTTAACCGTTTTCAGTATGGATATGTTGCCCCGCACTACAAGGGCACAAAGCATGGATGTATTGAGCAGCCAGGCAAATATTGCCGGTTATAAAGCCGTATTGCTGGCATCCAATGTATTTCCTAAATATTTTCCGATGTTCATGACGGCGGCCGGAAGTATTCCGCCTGCTAAATTATTGATACTGGGCGCCGGTGTTGCAGGCCTGCAGGCCATTGCAACGGGGAGGAGATTGGGCGCAGTAGTAGAAGTTTTTGATACCCGCCCTGCTGTTAAAGAAGAAGTGATGAGCCTTGGCGCAAAATTCATTGAAGTGGAAGGCGCCGCCGATGCCAGCAAAGCAGGTGGCTATGCGGTGGAACAAAGTGAAGATTTTATGCAGCGCCAGAAAGCAAAAATTGCAGAGAGTGTTGCAAAAGCAGATATCATCATTACAACCGCACAGATACCCGGAAAAAAGGCTCCCATTTTAATTACTGCCGAAATGATGGAAGCTATGAAGTCAGGTTCGGTCATAATTGACCTTGCAGCAGCTACCGGCGGCAATACCGACTTTACAAAAAATGAGGAGACCGTAATTCATCATGGGGTAAGTATTATCGGTAATTCAAATTTACCGGCAAGCATGCCCAGCGATGCCAGCAAATTATACGGTAAAAATATTCTGAACTTTTTACAGCTGATGATCGATAAGGAAGGGAAATTCAATTTGAATTTTGAAGATGACCTGGTAAAGGGAACCTGTGTAGCGCATGACGGGGTGATCACCAATGAAAGGATAGCCCCCTAGATCCCCCAAGGGGACTTTTTAGAGATCAAAAATCTGAAGAGATTTGCTAAATAAAAAGAGTTTACTGTTTGTTAAGAGAAGATATTTTTATAATTATTCACCAAAATTCCTTCCCCTGGGGAGGTTAGGAGGGGCCAATACATGGAAAATATGCTAAATTTTATTTCAACCAATCAACAGATCATCTACATCGTCATCCTGATGATCTTTGTTGGTATTGAAGTTATAGGGCGTGTACCCAGTGTGTTACACACGCCATTAATGAGCGGTGCCAATGCCATACATGGCGTGGTAGTTATTGGTGCCATCATCATCATGGGCAAGGCCGAACCTGATAATTACCTGGCATTGATACTCGGGTTTTTAGCCGTGGTGCTGGGTACATTAAATGTAGTGGGCGGCTTTGTGGTGACGGATAGAATGCTGGAAATGTTTAAGAAGAAAAAATAATAACACGAATTTTTCGAATTACACTAATTACATGAATTAACGTATAAACGGATTAACTAATTAACGTATTAACGAAACAGATGGGCTCAAACATACTAACACTCTGCTATCTTATTGCCTCCGTAACTTTTATTATCGGGCTAAAAATGTTATCCAATCCTGCATCGGCACGCAAAGGAAATTTGCTTGCTGCATTTGGAATGGGTATTGCCATTTTAGGTACCATCTTTTTATATACATCCGAAACCGGCGAACAGCTTGGCAATTATCACTGGATATTCGGTGGCTTATTGGTTGGAGGAATTATCGGGACCCTGGCTGCAAAAAAAGTAAAGATGACGGCCATGCCCGAAATGGTAAGCATGTTCAATGGAATGGGCGGCGCCTGTGCTGCGTTGATCTCGATTGTTGAATTTAATCATCTTTCAAAAGAACTGGCTGCCGGAACCAAATTGCCTGGCGAAGTTCAGCCAACCGTTTTAATTATTGTATTGGGATTGATCATTGGTTCTGTTTCTTTTGCCGGCAGTATGATCGCCTGGGGCAAATTAAACGGTAAGGTCAAAGACTTCAGTTTTGCGGGGCAGAATATTCTTAACCTGCTTGTACTCGCCATTGCTTTGGCAGCCGGTGCTTACCTGGTATATGATCCAACGCAAAGTTTTTTATTATACGCCATTTTAGGTTTGGCACTGGTGTATGGTGTATTCTTTGTTATGCCCATTGGCGGTGCTGATATGCCGGTGGTAATTTCATTGCTCAATTCATTTACCGGTGTGGCAGCAGCCTGCGGCGGATTTTTATACGACAACAAAGTAATGCTCACCGGTGGTATCCTTGTTGGTGCGGCAGGAACACTGCTTACCATATTAATGTGTAAGGCTATGAACCGCTCTTTACAAAATGTGTTGATCGGTTCTTTTGGCGGCAATAAAACTGCAGGTGCAACAGGCAGTCAATCGCAGGGGCATTATAAGGAAGTGAGTTTAGCCGATGCAGCCATGCTGATGAGTTATGCCAATAAAGTAATGATCGTTCCCGGTTATGGTTTGGCTGTGGCACAGGCGCAACACGTTTGTCATGAGCTGGAAAAAATACTGGCCGAAAAAGGCGTGGAAGTAAAATATGCCATTCACCCCGTGGCGGGCCGTATGCCGGGCCACATGAATGTATTGCTGGCCGAGGCTGATGTGAGCTATGAAAAATTATTGGAGATGGAACAGGCCAATGATGAATTTAAAACCTGCGACGTAGTATTGATTCTAGGTGCCAATGATGTGGTAAACCCTGCTGCAAAAAATGATCCCGCCTCGCCCATTTACGGAATGCCCATACTGGAAGTGGAGCTGGCTAAAAATGTTATTGTAAACAAGCGCAGCATGAAACCCGGTTATGCCGGTATAGAAAATGATCTCTTCTTTCAACCGAAGACAAGCATGCTTTTTGGCGATGCAAAAAAAGTGTTGCAGGATATTTGTGCGGAAGTGAAAATGGTTTAGTAGCCCCACCTATCCTTCCGCCATCTGGCGGAGAGGAAAATCTCGAAGAATTAAGCGAAGATTGAA
>JBDSXS010000232.1:0-5953 GCA_039926045.1 Ferruginibacter sp. | reverse complement strand
GTTCAATTAACGGCATCCACAGGTTATAGTACTTACGTTTGGGATCCTGATCCTACACTTAGCAGCACCATCATCAGAAACCCCATTGCAACACCTGTTAGTGAACCCGCAACTTATTATTGCACAGCTACAGAAGGGTTCTGCAATGCAAGGGACTCTGTAACCCTTAAATGGAAAAAGCTTTTCTTCTTTTCCAAAGAGGATGTGATTTGCAAAGATGCTACAACCGGTAAGATAACTTTTTACAGCGGCCCCGGCTGGGTAGGCCCTGTTATGTTCTCCATTGATAACGGCCCACTGCAACCCACCGGTTTGTTCACGAATTTACCTGCCGGCGTGCATAGAATTAAAATAATTGATGCAACCGGTTGTGTGGACAGTTCGGATGTAACCATAAACCAACTATTTCCTGACCTGCTGATAAGCAATACTGCTATCACTGCTGCCGGTTGTTCAGGAAATGCCGATGGCACAATAACCATTACAGCTTCTGGCGGCAATGCACCTTACCTGTATTCCATTGATGGTTTAAATTACCAGCCCGGTAACTTTTTTAATATCAGGTCCGGCAATCAAATAATAACAGTATCAGACAATAACAATTGTATTACTTCGCAAAACGTGATCATCCCACTTAATAATACGGTAACCCTGGTGGCAGGTGTTGATGCCACGATCTGCGAAGGAAAAAACTACCAACTTAATCCAAATTCAAACGGGACTTCTTTTGTGTGGACACCTGCTGCATCTTTAAGTGATCCCAACATCATAAACCCTGTCGCTTCACCGGTGATCAGTACCAAATATTTTGTTGAGGCTACCACCGGTATATGTTCAAGGATCGATTCTATAATGGTTTTTGTGAACCCTGCACCTGTTCCGGATGCGGGCCTCAATAAAACCATATGTTATAATACAAATTACCGGCTTAATGGCAGCGGCGGCGTTAGTTTTTTATGGACACCGGCAACTTTTCTGGATGACCAAACCATTTATAATCCGCTTGTGATGCAACTTACAGGCCCGATCACCTATTACCTGTCGGTAATTGATGCTAAGGGTTGCAACTCCTTGAAAGACGACAGTGTTTTAATTTCTGTAACTACAGCACCCGTACTAAATGTGGGGCCCGATACCACCATTGCCATACGCCAACCACTTTTATTATTTGCCAGGGATGTAAATAATACTGGGTTTGACAACTGGACATGGTCACCAACTTATGGACTGAATAATCCGTTTGCCGCAAACCCCATTGCTATTTTAGACAGGGATATAATTTATTATGTTTCTGCATCCAGCCCAACCGGCTGCCTGGTATACGATACTATTAAGATAAAAGCCTTCCAGGGGCCCGAACTTTATGTGCCCAATGCTTTTACACCAAATGGCAATTCGCTTAATGATATTTTAAAAGTGATCCCGATCGGGATGAAGGAATTTCATTTTTTCAGGATCTATAACCGCTATGGCCAGTTGGTTTTCTTTACAACCAATCCATATATAGGTTGGGATGGAACATTAAAAGGAAAATTACAAAATGCAGGAACTTATGTGTGGATGGCTGAAGCCATTGATTACAGGGGCAACCTGATACAGAGCAATGGTACCGTAATGCTTATTCAATAAACTTTACTCGGTTAATCCGTATATCCGTTAATTCGGGAGAGCCTGAATCATTGAGATCTCTACGGATTAACTAATTAACCTATTAACTGATTAACATTTTAACGGATTAACATTTTTAACTCACTCCTTCCGTGATCATTTCTTTATTGATCTTCATCACCAACCCCTGTAACACTTTACCCGGACCTGCTTCTGTGAAATGCGTAGCCCCATCTGCGATCATCGCTTCCACACTTTGGGTCCAGCGCACGGCACCTGTTAACTGGTCGATCAAATTATTTTTGATAGCTGAAGGGTCCGTAACTGCTTTGGCCACTACGTTTTGATAGACCAGGCAGGATGGCTCGTTGAAATGTGTTGCTTCAATAGCTGCTTCCAGTTCTTCTTTTGCAGGTAACATTAAGGGCGAATGAAATGCACCACCTACCGGTAAGATCAATGCACGTTTTGCACCGGCTGCTTTCATACGTTCGCAGGCGATCTCAATGCCTTTTATTGAACCGCTGATAACCAGCTGGCCTGGACAATTATAATTTGCTGCCACTACAACTTCTCCTGTTTCTATCATTACAAATTCACAAATTTCTTCCACCCTTTCATCAGGTAAAGCCAATACAGCTGCCATAGTTGATGGGTTTAATTCGCAGGCACGTTGCATGGCCTGTGCTCTTATAGAAACCAGCATCAGGGCATTTTCAAAAGACAAAGTATTATTGGCAACGAGTGCAGAAAATTCGCCCAAAGAATGCCCGGCTACCATATCTGGCCTTGCTCCGGCTAAAGTTTTAAATGCAATTACCGAATGGAGAAAAACTGCCGGTTGTGTAACATTGGTTTGTTTCAGGTCATCATCAGAACCATTGAACATAATATCTGAAATTCTAAAGCCTAAAATATCATTGGCCTGTTCAAACATTTCTTTTGATACCGTATTTGTGTCGTACAGGTTTTTACCCATTCCGCTGAATTGAGAACCCTGACCGGGAAATATGTAAGCATGTTTTGACATAATGATTTAGTTAATCCGTTAAATAGTTAGTCCGTTAATCCGTAAAAGAGTTCACTGATCTGTAAAGTCTTTCACAAAATAACAAAACATACGTTAATCCGTTAAATAGTTAATTGGTTAATCCGTAAAGAGCTTACAGGTTGTAAAGTCTTTCACAAATTAACGGATTAACAGATTGACGGATTAACAGATTAACGTGAAGGATCTTAGTGTAGTTTGGCACTTATTAGTTTCACAAACTCACTTCTCGTTTCGTTTTTTTCAAACTCACCCCAAAATGCTGATGTGGTAGTTACGGAGTTTTGTTTTTCAACACCCCTCATCATCATGCACAAGTGTGATGCCTCAATTACCACGGCTACACCCAGGGGGTTTAAGGTTTCTTTTATCGAATTTAATATCTGGTGTGTTAGTCTTTCCTGTACCTGCAGGCGGCGGCTGTAAATATCAACTACCCTGGCAATTTTACTCAGCCCGGTAATATACCCGTTTGGAATATAGGCTACATGGGCCTTCCCGTAAAAAGGGAGCATATGGTGTTCGCACATACTGTACAGTTCAATATCTTTCACAATGATCATTTCACTCACATCTTCATGAAATTTGGCCGATTCTAAAACAGCATTGGCATCCTGGTCATATCCCTGTGTAAGAAATTGCATGGCTTTGGCAACGCGTTCAGGAGTTTTTTCCAATCCTTCCCTGTTGGGGTCTTCGCCTATCAGTTGGAGGGTTTTACGGTAATTTTCTATAAGCCCCGATGTAGTTTTTTCATCGTACTGCTCAATTTTTTTATACGCCATTAAACTATAGTTTTATAAAAACAATTCTTCTTTATTTTAAATTGCCGGGTAATCCACAAAATTCCTTTCTGTTTCATACAAGCGCACCTGCAGGTCAAATTTCAGTTCGATCTTTTCTCTTAAGATATTATAGATCACAATGGCAATATTCTCTGCGCTTGGATTTAAATTTTTAAACTCCACGGTATCTTCATTCAGGTTCTTATGATCAAAGCGCTCTATAATATTTTCCTGTACAATATCACTCAGTACTTTCATGTCCACTACATAACCGGTTAAAGGATCAGGCTCGCCGGTTACTTTAAGAACGAGTTCGTAATTATGCCCGTGAAAATGTGGATTATTGCATTTACCGAAAACCCGCTGATTGGTAGCTTCATCCCAGTTGGGGTTGTTTAAGCGGTGAGCTGCGTTAAAATGTTCTTTCCTGTAAACGGCTACTTTTTTACTCATGGCGATTAATATAACACTGGTACTAAAAAAATGTTCTCAAAATTTAATGCAAATCATCAGAACAGTATTCACTGATGGCTAAAACAGAAGTCTGCTGTTCAAACACACCAGTTATTGAAAGTAATTACAATTAAAGTTAGGCTTTGTTTGGTTGAAACTAAAATTAATTACTTGTACTTCATAGCTCTATCCAGTAAATATTTTTATCCCTATGAGCAGGTGAGCGAAGGAGTACCGTAGTATTCAACGAATATCCGGGGAGTTTCATATAATTTAAGGCAATGCAACTGAACGTCTGCAGGGAGATGTGGCAGCAATTCGTTCCAGATTCCAATAACGAGGTTTTCACTGGAACATATTTTTCCTTTTAAGAAATCAACATCAACATTTAAATTCTTATGATCGAGCTTATCGATCACATGCTCTTTTACGATAATGCTCAGCTTCTTTACATCAAATACAAAACCGGTTTCCGGGTCAGGTTCACCTTTAAGGGTAACATATAACTCGAAATTATGCCCATGCCAGTTCTCATTGGCGCATTTGCCAAATACTTCCTCATTTTTCTCCCTGCTCCATGCCGGGTTAAATAACTTATGAGCTGCATTAAAATGTTCTATCCTGGTGACGTAAACCATTAAAGTTCAAAAATTTTTGCAAAGGTAGCTTCTAAATCCTGAAATATGAAGGGTAAACACGAAATTTGTGGCATGCAAATCTTATTAATTGCTGCAACAACAGAGGAAATTAAGCCTTTTACAGCTGCCCATCCCGTGATCGATGTTTTAATTACCGGGGTTGGTGTTCCGTCTGTGCTATACCACCTGCAAAAGCGCATGCAGCAGATCGACTATGATCTTATCATACAGGCAGGTATCGCAGGTGCATTCAGGCCTGATATGGAACTTGGACAAACCGTATTGGTAAAACAGGATTGTTTTGCAGACCTGGGCATTGAAGAAAAAGAAAATTATACACCCATTTTTGAGACGGCATTTGCAGATAAAAATGAACCGCCTTTTGTAAATGGCTGGCTGGTAAACAAAACCCACTATTTAAATAAAACAGCTTTATCATTGGTTAAAGCCATAACAGTAAATAAAGTAAGTGATAGTGCTTTGCAAAAAGAACAATTTATAAAACAATTTAACCCTGATCTTGAAACCATGGAAGGCGCCGGGTTACATTATATCTGCCTGCAGGAAAATGTCCCATTCATCCAGATCAGGTCTGTATCTAACTATATTGGGGAACGGGATAAAACAAAATGGAAGATAAAAGAAGCGATCGAAAATTTAAACAAAGAACTTTTAATACTAATTAACCGATTAACCAATTAACGGATTAACAAAACATGATTTTAACCTTAGGCTTTTCCCCCTGTCCCAATGACACTTTTATTTTTGATGCATTAGTAAATAATAAGATTGATACCGAGGGTTTATCATTTGAAGTTATGCTGGAAGACGTGCAAACACTTAACCAATGGGCGCTGGAAGGGAAACTGGATATTACAAAACTCAGTTACGGGGTTTTACAACTTGTTTTAGATAACTATATTTTATTGAACAGTGGCAGTGCTTTGGGGAGCGGGGTTGGACCGTTACTAATTAATAATGAAGAGTTAAGAATTAAGAATGTTGAAGATCATTTGATAGCGATCCCCGGTGAACATACCACGGCTCATTTACTTTTTTCATTGGCTTACCCGAAAGCTAAGAACAAAGTTTTTCTTCGCTATGATCTTATTGAGGACTTTGTTTTGAATGGCAAAGGACTGGGGGTGATCATTCATGAGAACCGGTTTACTTACGAAGCAAAGGGTTTGCAAAAGATCACCGACCTGGGCGATTACTGGGAAAAGGAAACAGGAAGCCCGATCCCCCTTGGCGGTATTGTGATCAAACGTGCTGTTGACCACGACATAAGCTTGCTGGTGGACAGGCTGATCATGAAAAGTATTGAATATGCATACAGTCATCATTATAAAGAAATGACAGGCTACGTAAAAGAACATGCACAGGAAATGAGTGAGGCCATCATGCGTAAGCATATTGAC
>JBDSXS010000231.1:0-8696 GCA_039926045.1 Ferruginibacter sp. | reverse complement strand
ACCACTTATACCCAATAATATTTTTTTTCCCTGTAGCATAAAAAGACCCCGCAACAAGTAAATTGTGTGCGGGGTTAAAATTATGATTTCTTAATTAAATAAGATGCTAAAATATTAGTAACTATTAGCTGAACAGGTCTTCATCATTCCTGCGGAAGTAAACTTTATCTTCCATAAATTCCTGTGTAGCTAATAAAGCCGGGTTAGGCATACGCTCGTATGCTTTGGAAATTTCGATCTGCTCTTTATTTTCATGAATTTCCTCCAGGCTATCGGTATGGCTGGCAAATTCTTCAAGTTTATTATGCAATTCTTCTTTTAGCGTAATATTGATCTGGTTTGCTCTTTTAGCAATGATGGCAATAGATTCATACAGGTTACCGGTCTTTTCTTTAATATCCGATAATTTTTTTGGTTCTACTACACTGCTGGTATTAGCGCTTAGCTGACGTCTGAGTTTGCTCATTTTTTATTACTTTAATGTGATTTTGACTTAGGTTACTATAATTTTCTGCATCTTTCAGCAGTTTACTGTCTGGAAAACGGTCAACAAAATCCTGGTATTCTTCTATAACTTTTTCATACCGCTCAACCTGCTTATCCAGGTAGCTCATTTTGGCAAACTTGTAATAGGATTTTATTGTTTTTAATTTATACTCCTCTCCTTTTACAGATTCGGGATAGTTATTATTTAAAGTTTCAAATGCGAGAGCGGCAGCCCTGTACTGTTCCATATTATAATATAGTTCAGCAGCCCTGTATTCCTTCTGTTCTAATTTTGCCCTGCACTTATCTATAATTTCAGATGCTTCCTTATTTCTTTCAGACCCGGGGTGCGTATTAATGAAGGTTTGCATCATTCCCATTGCCTTGATGGTATTCACCTGCTCAAGCTCTATTTTAGGGGATTGTTTATAAAAACAATAGGAACGCATATAATCAACTTCTTCAGCTTTGGCACTGTTTGGAAATACTTCCAGGAATCCTTTGAACAGGTTCTCAGCATCGGCATATTGTTTCATATAATAAAAGCAATATGCATCCTTAAAATATAATTCTTCAAATTTTATTGAACCTTTAAATACCGGGAACAACTCCTCGTATAATTGTTGGGCGATCTTGTATTTCTTAGTTGCAAAATATTCATCTGCCATTTTTAGCTTGTACTCATAATCCTTACTCTTGGAAACTTTATTGTATTTATTACAGGAAGTTACCAGGGTAAGTAAAAAAGCCGTTGCCAGAAATAATTTGATCACTTTCATATAAGGGTTGCAAAATTAATGTAAATAACTCAAAAATGTCCGTAAATAAACTAATAGCCAAAAAACCACAGTTAATGATTTGATAAAGAAGGACATTGGGCTCCTAATTAAGAAAATAGCCCCCCAAAAAGGGAGGCTATTTTTATACTAAAGCTTTTTATTAATTACACTTAACATCCACGGTGTTTTTATCTCCACCGGCAACTTCGCAATTGGTTGTGATCCTGTCGGCACTAATACCTTCTTTTTCAATCAGGTATATCTTAATTGCATCTAATCTCTTCTGGCAATTTGCCTGTGATGCTTTTGAAGCCTCGGGATAACCATTGATCGTAATATTACATGTTGGATTTGCTTTTAATTTAGAAGCAACGGTAGCCAACATCGCTTTGTTATCATTATTTAATGCAGTAGCATTTCCTTTAAACAACAGGCTTGGATAATCACAAGGACATGTAACTACAGGAGGTGCGGGATTCTTACAGCACTCAGGATCAGGACATTTGCCTACACCATCAGCATCTACCGGTTGACACTCGGTTGGAGTGATCAATTGTTTATCCTTACAATCAGGTACACCATCTCCATCAGTATCTCTTGTTACACCATGTGTGTCAACAGGGCAACCCGCCGGCGTATTTGGCTCTCTATCCAAATGATCGCAAACCCCATCACCATCAGCATCATTACAATCGTTCTTAGGTATTTTAACATTGCGGTGATTTCTTAATTCATCATAAGCATAATCCAAAGGATTAACCCACCACAGAGGCTCAACAGCTCTTCCGCCAAGATTTACATTTAAGCCAAGGGATAAATAATTGTATGAGTCGTAATCAGGCGTTAACACAGCATCTCCGTAAGCATGCTCCTGCCAGCGTTGTCCATCCAACAGATCAGTCTTAACAAAGGTAAATCTGTCTTCTAAAGCGATGTTTATCCTGCTGCTTAACTTAATAGCAACACCCGCCAATACAGTTCCGGAAGGTTTTAAGGTATTCTTACCCAGCTTTGGCCTACGGGTAAGTTCATTGTCGGAAAGAGTTTCATAGCTCTTATCCATTCCGGCTTTTAAGGCCTTTATAGCATCTTTCCTGTTGCTGTACACCGGGCTCTGCACTGAATTGAACAAAGCCCTGTAATTATTGCCATTTGCATCTAAAGCGTTTATCATAGTATTAAACCATGATGCACCGATACCTCCACCACCATAGATCACAATACCGGTCTTTGCTTTGTGAAAGCGGATATTATTTAATGTAATAATTCCCTGCAGGCTAAGATCCTGCAAATGGGTCTTGTAATTATAATATACCTGATCCTGTCGTTGTGAAAAATGTCCGTCACGATCAGAATAAACTAAAGTGCCATTATTCAATCTTTCAGGAGAATAATATCTCTGTGCCAAAGGTAAATTCCGGTTCCAGGCTGGATTTTTCCCGTAATTTTCGCTGGCCAGCCAGTTCAAACCCTTAGCGGTACCATTTAAATATTGCAGCCTTAATGAAAAAACATACCCAAAGGCCTTTCTAACATGAGCAGCAAAACCTAAAGTTGGTATCCTGGCAGCTACATCACCACTTACTGAAAACATACCTGCGGAAACTCCAACTTCCCACATATTACGTGGTTTTGCCGGAAAATTGTAGGAACTGTTCCAAAATTCATTTTGCTGAGGCATTCTTTTAGCCGGGATAACAGAGGAGTCATATACGCTTCCTCTTCCTCCAACCTGGGCACTTAAACCGGTTGAAAGTAATAGAAAAAATATCCCTAATAAGAATTTGTACTTTTTGCTTATCATAACTTAATAATTAATAAAAATTTTCAATGTGTATTTGTTAACTTACTGCAAAAATATCAAAATCAGCCTAATAATCAAAGTTTTTTATAATTTATTTAGATTTCTGAGAAGATATTTTCACCCGTTTCAGAGGCAAGACACAGTTATTAGTATTTTCGTTGCATTCAAAATTAGCATTTTATATAGATAGGCGGGATTATCTTAATATTACATTATTGTAACAACAAATTTTAAATGACAGGTCCCTCCGGCTATATTGCTTCAATTTTTTTACATGGACTTTATTAACAACATTATTGGAGAGGAAATAAAACTTTTTGAAAAAAAGTTTGCAGACGCTGTCAAAAGTGAAACACGTTTGCTGGACACTATTCTGAAATACATCATAAAGCGTAAAGGAAAGCAACTAAGGCCCATGTTTGTTTTGTTAAGTGCCAAACTGCATGGAGAAATTAATGAAAGTACGTATAGGGCAGCCGCATTGGTTGAATTATTGCACACGGCTACTTTAGTCCATGATGATGTTGTGGATGATTCGCTGGAACGCAGGGGCTTCTTTTCGATAAATGCACTCTGGAATAAAAAGATCGCTGTACTAGTAGGAGATTACCTGCTTTCAAAAGGCCTGTTATTAGCAACATCCAATAATGATTTTCAACATTTACACATTCTTTCTGACGCTGTAAAACAAATGAGCGAAGGTGAATTACTGCAATTACAAAAAACCCGGAAACTGAATTTGAATGAAGAGATCTATTTTGAGATCATCCGTAATAAAACCGCGTCGCTTCTTTCCTCAGCCTGTTCAGTTGGAGCTTACAGCACAAGCAAGGATGAATCAATAACAGGCAAGATGAAAATTTTTGGTGAAAAAGTTGGTATCGCTTTTCAAATAAAAGATGACCTGTTTGATTACGGAAAGGAAGATATCGGAAAGCCAACGGGCAATGATATCAGGGAAAAAAAACTTACTCTTCCGTTGATTTTCACCCTCAATAATATTGATGCATCATTAAAAAGAAAAATTATATTTATACTCAAGAATGAGAACAAAGACCCCAAAAAAGTAAAATTTGTAATTGACACCGTTGTGGAAGCGGGGGGTATAGCATATGCTTCTGAAAAGATGATGGCTTATCGGGATGAAGCCCTGGAAATCTTAAATAGTTTTGAGGAAACCCCCGTACGAAAAGCACTTGAAATGCTGGTTAGATTTACTACTGACAGGAAATATTGATATGGAGAAAAGATGGAAAATATTACAGGCAGATGAAAGTAAAGTCGATACTTTACATCAATCGCTGAAAATTAACCGTACCCTTTGCAGCATTTTAACAACAAGGGGCTTTGATACTTTTGAAAAAACGAAAAACTATTTCAGGCCTGAATTAAGTGAACTGCACGATCCCTGGTTGATGAAGGATATGGATAAAGCCGTGCAGCGCATCCTTACTGCTTTTGAAAAAAAAGAAAAAATACTGGTCTTTGGTGATTACGATGTGGATGGCACAACCTCTGTTGCCAGTATGTATAAATTTCTTTCAAAAATTTATGAACCTCCATTATTGGATTTTTACATCCCTCACCGGTACAGGGAAGGATATGGGATAAGCAAAATGGGAATTGATTTTGCCAAAGAAAATAATTTTACGCTGATCATTTCCCTGGACTGCGGCATTAAATCTGTTGACCTGATCGCCTATGCAAAAGGCATCGGTATTGATTTTATTGTTTGCGATCATCATTTACCCGATGCTGAGATACCCGATGCTGTAGCCATTCTAAACCCAAAACAAAAAGATTGCAATTATCCTTACAAGGAACTTTGTGGTTGCGGCGTTGGTTTTAAATTAATAACAGCACTTTCAATTCATCTTAATATTGATGAAGAACATTATTTCTGTTACCTGGACCTGGTAGCCGTTGCCATTGCAGCCGACATTGTACCTATGACCGGTGAGAACCGCATATTGGCTTACTATGGCCTTGAAAAAATAAACAGCGTTCCCAATGCGGGTATTAAAGCGCTGATCTTTTTAGGCGGACTTCAAAAAAAGTTATCCATCAATAATGTTGTATTTGTTATTGCCCCCAGGGTAAATGCCGCAGGCAGGATGGATGATGCAAAAAAAGCTGTTCAATTATTTATTGAAGATGATTACAATAAAGCGCTTGAATTTGCTGAAATGCTGCACAGCGATAATACCGACAGGAAAGAGGCCGACAGCAGCATTACAGCCGAGGCACTGGAAATGATCAGCGCAGATCTTTCGCTCCATAATAAAAAAACAACAGTAGTTTTCAGGGATCATTGGCATAAGGGGGTGGTTGGTATTGTAGCCAGCAGGCTGATCGAAACCTGGTACCGGCCCACCATTGTGTTAACAGAAAGCAGTGGTATAGCAACAGGCAGTGCCAGGAGTGTGCCCGGCTTTAATTTATATGAAGCGGTGCATGCATGCAGGGAATACCTGTTGGGGTATGGCGGCCATTTTGCAGCGGCGGGATTGTCATTATTGCCTGAACATGTTGAAGCCTTTACTGCTAAGTTTGAAGAAGTGGTATCCGGCACCATTGAAGAACATCTTTTAATACCTGAAATAATCATCGATACAGCAGTTTCATTTACTGACCTGACACAAAATTTTTACAATATCATTTGCCAAATGGAACCGTTTGGCCCTGAAAATATGCGGCCGGTCTTCGTTGCAAAAAAAGTGCTGGATGTGGGCTTTTCAAAAATTGTAAAAGAACAACACATTCGTTTTGTGGTTAAGCAGGATAAATATTCTTTCACCGGCATCGGTTTTAACCTGGCCTCCAAATTCAACCTGCTGAAGGAACCTGTTGATATCGTTTTTACACTGGATGAAAACGAATGGAACGGCAATATAAGCTTACAGTTAAAAGTTATCGACCTCCGAAAAAGTGAATAATGAAAATATTCACCTACATAAAATATTTTTATTTCCTGCTGGATAACTGGGGTTTTAAAATTGCATCGTACATGATCAGGCAGGAAATACATGGTGAGAAAAAATACGGGATAAATACTACCGGTGCCGATGAATTACAAAAACTGGATAAACTTGGTATAGACACTACACATGCCACCATCTATATGCCGGTTAGTTTTTTATTGATCGAAGAAATTCTTCAGCAGTTGCCTTTAGCACCACGCAATCATTTCCTGGATATCGGATGTGGTAAAGGCCGTGCCCTGTGTATCGCTGCCCATCATGGTTTCAGTAAAGTAACCGGGCTTGATTTCTCAAAAGATCTCTGTGAAATTGCAAAAGCAAACCTTACTCTTACCAGGCAAAAGATCCCCTCGCTTGAATTTGCTGTTATCAATAACGATGCGTTTTATTATGAGATCCCGGATAGCGTGGATTGTATTTTTATGTTCAATCCCTTTGACGATATAATTATGAGTGCAGTAGTCAATAATATTTTTGAAAGCTTACAAAATAATCCCCGCAGGCTTTATATCATTTATGTAAACCCCTTGCACAAAGAACAATTTTTAAAAGCAGGGTATTCAGAAAAATGGTACAGTAAAAAGATGAAATACATTGAAGCTGTTATTTTAGAAAATTGACTTTAGGTGCCAGGCCACTACAAATACTCTTCAATTCAAAGAGCACATTTTTATTTAACAGCTTCCAAATAAACCAAGACCGCTTTAGTGGCCATTTTAGGTGTCAGGCCACTACAAATACTCGTATATTTTAAGAGAACATTTTTATCTAAAAACTTCTGAAAAATCAGAGACTGTGTAGTGGCCAGACACCTATGACATCAACTCCACACTCCGGTTTATAAAACTCGTTAAACTGTTTCCTTTAAGTAACCCCTGCGATAACAAAGCCAGGTCGGCTAAATTATGCACTACTTTCTCCTGCTTTTCTTTTTCGGCTTCAGCCAATACCGTTTTATATATTGCATGATTACCATTTACTGTAAGTGTTACCTCATCTGGCATGGCGCCATAAAACGCCCCCATACCACCCTGCATGGCCGCCATGTCTTTCATTCGCCGCATGAATTCCGGCCGGGTTGCTACAACCGGTGGGGCATCAGCACTTAAACCTTTTATCTCAACAGAAACATTTAATTCAGGGATCTGTACTGCAAATAAGCTTTTTAATTTTTCTTCATCATCCTTACTCAACACACTGTCTCCACCCTCCTGCTTATCAATTAAATTATCAACAATATCACTGTCCACCCTTACAAACTGTATGTTTTCCCATTTCATTTCCATCTGGTTTAAAAAACCATTGTCAATAATGGTTTCCAGCTTTACTACAATAAAACCCTTTGCCGCAGCCTGTTGTATATAAGCATCCTGTTGAACCGGGTTGGTAGTATATAGGATCACCAGCTTTCCATCTTTATTCTTTTGCAGGGTTTCCGTAGCAAGCTTATATTCTTCCAGTGTATAATACTTCGCTTCGGGAAGTCCTCCCCCTTCGGGGGAGTTAAAGGAGGCCGGGGAGGCCTCCAGTATGTGAAACTTATTTGCCTTCTCTAAGAACTTATCGTCGGTCATCATACCATACTTAACAAACAGACCCAGGCTTTCCCATTTTTCTTCAAATTGTTTACGGTCTGTTTTAAATATCTCTTCCAGTTTATCTGCAACTTTTTTGGTGATGTGTGCATTTATCTTACGCACATTTGGGTCGCCCTGTAAATAACTGCGGCTAACATTCAGCGGAATATCCGGACTGTCAATTACCCCATGCATCAACATTAAAAATTCAGGAACAATATCTTTCACCTCATCGGTTACAAAAACCTGGTTGCTGTATAACTGTATCTTATCCTTCTGTATCTCGTAGCTCTGTTTGATCTTTGGGAAATATAAGATACCGGTAAGGTTAAAAGGATAATCAACATTTAAATGTATCCAGAACAAAGGTGTTTCGCCAAATGGATATAGCTCTTTATAAAAATTCCGGTAATCTTCGTCTGTTAATTCTGATGGTTTTTTTGTCCAGGCCGGTGCAGGATTATTGATCTGTTTTTCTTCCCCACCGGAGCCTGAGGCAAAGAAAATAGGAATTGGTAAGAAGCGGCAGAATTTCTCCAAAACGGTCTCTATCCTTGATGGTTCTAAAAATTCAAGGCTCTCATCATTCAAATGCAAAACAATATCAGTTCCCCTTTTGTCTTTTGCTGTTTCTTCCAGCGTAAATTCCGGGCTGCCATCACATTCCCAGCGGACAGCCTGGCTATCCTGCCTGAAGCTTTTTGAAAATACTTCCACTTTATCACTCACCATAAAGGAACTGTAAAATCCAAGACCAAAATGGCCGATGATATTCGCTTCATTCTGTCCCTTGTATTTTTCCAGGAACTCTTCTGCCCCGCTGAAGGCAACCTGGTTCAGGTATTTATCAATTTCTTTAGCCGTCATACCCAGGCCGGTATCAGAAATGGTCAGTGTCTTTTTCTCTTTATCGATCTTAATATCTATCCTCAGGTCGCCCAGTTCTCCTTTTGCCTCCCCTATCGATGAAAGGGTCTTCAGTTTCTGGTTGGCATCTACTGCATTACTTACCAGCTCACGGATAAAAATGTCATGTTCACTGTATAAGAACTTTTTAATAATGGGAAAA
>JBDSXS010000230.1:0-41210 GCA_039926045.1 Ferruginibacter sp. | reverse complement strand
GGTTTCATATCAATTGGTTTTGTTTTGAATGAAAAATTACACATTTTAATTCATTAATACAATAGGTTAAGGGTTGGTGCCCGCTACCTGTTATTGACATGGCGGAGAAATAGTATAAAAAACTACAGGCAACATAACAATCACAAAAGCCGCAGGACAGTTTTCGAATCTATTACCATTGTGTGTATATTTGGGAAACAACAGAGAGTTTTACAAACTTACATTACATGCTATGTGCAAAGCGAACTACTAATTAAAAAATTGATATGCAAAAAAAACTCATTGATAACTTTCCTTTTGTATCATACACAAAAAAAAATTATGAGATTAATGAAATGAGCGCCCGTTGCCAACTTTTTTTTGAATGGATGAACACTCGCAGAACAGTTCGAGACTTTTCTGATAAATCCATTCCTGAAAATGTGATCGAAAACATCATTCTTTCTGCATCCACAGCACCTTCGGGTGCACACAAACAGCCATGGACATTTTGTGTGGTAAAAAACCCTGAGGTGAAAAAGAAAATCCGCATTGCAGCCGAAAAGGAAGAAAAAGCAAGCTATGAAAACAGAATGACAGATGAATGGCTTAGCGATCTTCAACCCATAGGAACTGATTGGCATAAACCATTTTTAGAAACGGCCCCTTACCTTATTATTGTTTTTAAAAGAAGCTATGAATTTGAAAATAATAATTACAAACATCAAAATTATTATGTAACCGAAAGCTGCGGTATTGCCTGTGGATTTTTACTTACTGCAATTCATGATGCTGGCTTAGTTGCATTAACACATACGCCAAGTCCAATGAATTTTCTATCCAAAATTTTAAACCGCCCCGAAAATGAGAAACCCTTTTTACTAATACCTGTTGGTTATCCTGCAGAAGAATGTTGGGTTCCGGATTTAAAAAGAAAAAGCATTTCCGAAATCTGCGTTTGGATTTAGGGTGGGCAACGAAGCGCACATATTCCTGGGCTGAACAAATAGTCCCTGCCGACAGACAGGTTCAGCATATCGCTGCCAGGCAGAGGTCATCGGGCGGACAGTTTACTTATTGGCTTTTCCTTTTCATTTAAATTTTGTTTCTTTAAATCAGTATTGCGTCAATGCACGCATGTTAACTATAACCACAAAAGACACGCTACTATGAAATCATTAATCCTGATGTTAGGCTTGCAACTGGCCTTTAATTCCCTAACTGCCCAAACCCTTGCAAATTGTCCCCGCTTAATTTTCAAATTTGGCGGTGGAATGAGTAGAATACCAATATATCAATTAAAGAGTTTGAATGAAGCCCGGATTGAAATGAATGACTATAGTAAGACCGACTATATCCTGCAAAAATTCACAATCACAGTCCTGGTAAATGAAACACAAACTTTCTCGACACTTTCAAACGAGGGTAATACTTTTAGCGAAAAGGCGAAAGCCCTGTTAAACGCTGTGAAACCGAAAGATATAATTATGGTGTCTGGGATTTCTGCTGTCGACAAATCCGGAAACGTCATTTCCGTAGATGAGCGCAATTTCGGATTCTACTAATGTTGCAGCTAACTCTTTCGGCGTCCTGATAATCACCGGGATGCCGAAAGCTGCAAAAAACTATTTCAACATTGTTTTCGGGACTTCTTTTTCCAATAAGTATTTATAAATGAATTTTGTTTTGAGATTTTGAAAATGAAGGCCTTTATTACCACCCCAGCCATGACGGCCACCGCTGTAGGGCATAAACTCAAAATCTTTTTTCAGGTCCTGTAATTTACTGATGAACTGGATACTGTTTTGCATGTGTACATTATCATCGATCACACCATGTACGATCTGTATCATACCTTTATATTTATCAGCATGGGTCATAACATTGCTGCTTTTATACCCATCAGCATTATTGGCAGGCGTACCCATATAACGCTCCGTATAATGAGAATCATACAATGTCCAGTCTGTAACACTGCCGCCCGCCATACCATGTGTGAATACATCGCTGCCATAGGTTAAAGCATAACAGGTCATATAACCTCCGTAACTAAAACCGGTAATACATATTTTTTTTGCATCTGCCCCGCCATTGACAATTAACCATTTTACCATCGTGCTGTAATCTTTCATTTCCCAATAACCCAGGTTATGATACATATTGGCCACACCCTCTTTACCAAAATGCCCGCTGGCACGGTGATCCATAATAACCTGTATCAATCCCTCTTTGGCATACCATTGCTGGTTGCCGCCTAAACCCCAGGTGTCCATTACGCTACCGGCATTGGGTCCGCCATAAACAGAGATCAATACCGGGTATTTTTTATTCTTATCCATATTAAGCGGCCAGGTTACTTTCATTGGCAGATCATAAAGACCATCATCACTTTTTACACGGATCAGTTCTGTCTTCGCAATATTATAATTATCAAATTCCTCTCCCTTGCTATTACCGAGGTCTTTGATGATCTTTCTTTTGGTACTGATCAATGTCATTTTGGTTGGGGTAAAAGCATTGGAATACGTGGTTACAAAATATGAGCCACCTGGTGAAATGTTAATAGAATTATTATAATCACCCAAGGTAAGCCGCTCCATGTTTTTTCCATTGATATTTATGCGGTAAAAATCATTGCGGGCTGAGTTCTCCAGGCTTCTTGCCGTAAAATAAACCACACCCTTCTTTTCATCAACATAGTTTAAATTAGTTACGGTAAATTTTCCGGAAGTGATGGCATTCACCAATTTCCCTTTCATGTCATAAAAATATAAATGATTCCAGCCGGTAACATCACTTTTAAGAATGAAACCGGTATTATCAGTTAAGAACTGGATACGGCCTCCCTGGTCATCAAGATCGATCCAGCTTTTTTGTTTTTCGCTATAAAATTCAGACCTGGCACCGGTAAATGAATTCACTTCGTAAATAATTAAATTATCCTGCAGGCGGTTCATCCATTGTACCAATAAAGAACTGCCATCGGGTTTCCAGTAAGGCTGCCCAAAATACTGGTCATCTTTTTCATTGAAAGCAGCCCATACAATATTGTTTGCTTCCGGTTCAACGATACCAACCTTTACTTCAGGATTTGGATCTCCAACCTTGGGATACCTTTGTGTTTCAACCACACCATGCAGGCCCGCAGCATCGGTAATTGTGAATGCAGGAACCTTTGTATCATCCGACCTGAAAAATGCAATATGCTTGCTATCGGGGCTCCACCAAAAAGCACGGTACCTGCCACTACGGCCCAGGATCTCTTCCATATACACCCAGCTTGCATAACCGTTTAAAATGGTTTCACTGCCATCTTTGGTTAAGCGGGTCTCTTTTTTTGTGTTGAGATTTACGGTGTATAGATCGTTGTTTTTTGTGTAAGCAATATAATTTCCATCAGGACTGAGGGTTTGATTTATTTCTTTGGCTGAATCGTTGGTAAGCTGAATGTCGCCAACATTTTTCCTGAGATAGAGGTCATTTCCCTTAACAACAATTTCCGGTGTAGTTGCTATCGAACCTTTGTTGATATTAGGCTCTACATATTCTTTTTCTGTGCCGGTTTTACAATCGATCTCAAAACTTTTGCCATCTCTCCTTAAAATAAAATGACTGTCATCGATCCATTTTACAACCGACGGCATTAATTGTATGATGCCTTTAAAATTGTTTTTAAAATACTGCTCGTCACCTAGTTCTTTTTTTTGTGCCTGTGTTGCCAGGCTGAAGATCAATACCACAGCAATTGCCACAATGTGTTTTATAGACTTTATCATATTTTAATTGATTTTTTATAGTCTCCCAGTTTGAAAAAGGCTGTCAGCCTGAGCTTGTCGAAGGCGGGTTACTGAGTTGCAAACCGGCTTCGACAAGCTCAGCCTGACATTCATTTTAGATTTATTATTTTCAAACTGAGACACTAACTGTGTTTTTTAATTGAGTGGACAAGATAACTTTTTTGAAATAAAATAGTTAACTGTAATTGCCGAACGGCTAATTATTATTGTTAATTAATACACCGGATCATTTTTGTAATGAAGTAATATCCAAAACATAAATGCCACGGCCATAAGTTGCAATTACCAACTGATTTGTTTTAGGATGAATAAAAAGGTCCTGTACAGATACAACTGCAGGAAGATCATTGTTAAGCGATATCCATTTATTTCCCCCATCCCTGCTCATATAAACTCCCATATCCGTTCCGCAGTACAGGATATTTTTATGCTGGGGATCTTCCCTGATCACATTAACAGGGCTTGCAGGCAAATTACCGCTCAGGCTTGTCCATGTTTTACCGTAATCGGTTGACCGGAAAATATATGGATTTATATTATCCTCTCTCCTGTCGCTTAATGTAACATACAACGTTGCTTCATTATACTTTGATGCAACCAATCTTGATACATGCGCATTTGATGGTAAGCCTTTTGTTATTTCCGTCCAGTTGCCGCCATCATTCTGTGTGATCCACACCCTGCCATCATCGGTACCCACATACAATAACCCTTGTTTAAAAACAGATTCATCAATAGCAGTAATTGCCTGGTGATTGATAGCATAAGGGGTTCTACCCATCCTTTGTTTGTTATTATTACTCATGTCCGGACTAATGCGTTTCCAGGAAGCGCCACTGTCGGCCGACTTAAATAAATATTGCATGCCATGATAAACCGTAAAACTGTTATGCGGTGATATCATGGTATAGGCCAGCCATTCGCCCCTATGTGTTTCTTCGTCTTCTGCTTTTTTGGGAGCGATATTCCTGTCCTGAAAAGAATCAACCAGGTCCAGATTTGCCTTTATCAGCCGCCCATAAAATGAAGAAGTATAAATTGTATTTGCATCACCCGGGTCAATGGCATGTATCACGCCTTCTCCGCCCGGGCCAAAATCCCACCTGTTGATAGTAGTATCTTTTATACCGAATGTATTTTTTATACTTCCCATAAGTGAGCCTTCATCCTGTACCGAGCCAATGATATTAAACGGAACCCTGGAGTCGTAAGTAACATTGTAAAATTGGGTGGTTGGAATAACCTTATAAAAATTCTTCCATTTTTTTCCGGCATTATAGCTTAGGGCAATACCACCGTCATCACCGTTGATGATATAATTGGTATCTGCCGGGTCGATCCAAAGTGCATGATTGTCGCCATGTATATGATCACCGGTTGTATCTGCCGGCTGAAAACGTTTCCAGGTTTTACCTCCATCATATGATCTTGCCATTGCCAGGCCTAAAATATACACGCAGTTTTCATCCAGTGGGTTAACCCTTATCTGTCCCATCACCCAGCCGTAGGTTCCGCAAAACCTTGCCATAAAATCGTTATTCTCCGACATTTTTATCCAACTCTCACCCTTATCATTGCTTTTGTAAACTTCTACTCCTTTTACTACTATTTCTATTAGCCTTCCATATGGGTCAAGTTCTCCTTTTTTTGGCTCTCTTTTTTTATCATGGTTATCAACAAAAGCATAAATAACATTCGGGTTGCTTCTTGAAATATCAATACCTATCCTGCCGGTGAATTTTGTATCGGGAAGTCCGTTGGTTAGCGGCTTCCATGTTTTACCGCCATCGGTTGTTTTATAAATATGATCGCCATCTTCAGGAACCGGATCGCTCCAGCGTTTGCGTATGCGGTTCCACATGGATGCATAGATGGTATTCGGGTCCGAAGGATCCATGCGGAGATCGATACATCCTGTTTTATCATCATTGCCTAATATCTTCTTCCAGGTTTTTCCACCGTCAGTTGTTTGATACACGCCACGCTCATTATTATAACTCCACTCATTTCCCCCTGCTGCTACATATACTATGGAAGGATCGGTTGGATGAACAACAACCCTGGCAATGGTGCCTGTATTTTCCAATCCTATATGCTGCCATGTTTTTCCTGCATCAACAGACTTGAACATGCCGATGCCGGGTAAAGATGCCCTGAAAATATTTGCTTCGCCGGTGCCCACATAAATAATATTTGAATTGGATGCTGCGATCGCCATATTGCCGATCGACTGTGTGGCCTGCTGGTCAAATAAAGATTTCCATGTTTTTCCGGCATCTTCCGATTTCCATAAACCCCCTGTTGCAAAAGTTGCGTACAAAATGTTTTTATTGCCGGAGATGCCCCAAACATCTGTACAGCGACCGCTTACATTATCGGGCCCAACATTACGCCAGTGCAGGTTTTTGTAAGGCGATGCGTTTAAGGAAGATTGATGCAGTTTAAATGCAGCCATTCTTGCTGTGCCGTTTGACGGGCGCTGATTGCTGACAAAATTCTGTGCAGACACATGTATACATGTGAGCATGAGCAATAAAATGAGTGAAAAAGCCGGGAAGGTCTTTTGCATGAGCGTTTAGTTTCTGGTTATGGAAATAATGTATACTGTTGGTTTAAAATATTGTCCCTGTTCAGGAAATAGCTGCTGTATCTTTTTTACCACCTCCATTCCTTTGATCACTTTTCCGAAAGCAGCAAAGCCCTGCCCGTCCTTGTTTCTTTTACCGCCATAATCCAGTTCGGGCTGGTCGTTGATGCAAATAAAAAAACTGGATGTGGCGGTAGCAGGTTTGCCCCTTGCCATGGAGACAGTCCCATCTTTATGCAGCAGGCCGGTCTTGTCCGTTGTTTCAAGCGGGATGGGTGCAAACTCTTTTACAGAATCTATATTACCTCCCTGTATCACTTCGATCTTTATGGAATCCTTTGGCTGGTTGTTTAATGTAACTGCACGAAAAAAAGAACTGCTGTCGTACAAATGCGCATCAACATACTTTAAAAAATTGGCAACAGTGCCCGGTGCTTTTGCAGGATATAACTCAACAGTGATATTGCCCAATTCAGTTTTGATCAAACAGGTTATGTTTTTTTGTGCATGCAGGTTGATCGGGTAAAAAAAAAGCAGTATGAAAATATTTTTTTTCATACTGCTAATGTAAGATTAAGTTTTATTATTAAACTTATCCTCTTTCTCCCGCTGTTTCGGGACAGGCTCTCTCCTTCAGGAGAGGGAGGCCGAGCATCATATAGGCATCAAATGCAACTATCTACTTTAGAATTAACTAATCATCTTTTTTCTCCGGCCGCATCATCGGGAAGAACAATACATCCTGGATAGAATGTTGATTGGTAAGTAACATGGCGATCCTGTCGATTCCAAAACCAATACCACTGGTAGGCGGCATGCCATATTCCAGGGCACGTAAAAAATCATGGTCAATGAACATGGCTTCATCATCGCCACGTTCCATCAACTTGGTTTGCTCTTCAAAACGTTCACGCTGTTCAATGGGATCATTTAACTCACTGTAGGCATTGGCAATTTCTTTACCGTTGCACATCAGTTCAAAACGCTCAACCAGTCCGGGTTTGCTGCGGTGTTTTTTAGTAAGCGGACTCATCTCCACCGGGTAATCAGTAATAAAAGTGGGCTGTATATAATTGGCTTCACATTTTTCACCAAAGATCTCATCTATCAGTTTTCCTTTTCCCCATTTCTCATCGGCATGAATGTGCAGTTGTTTACAAACTTCTCTTACACCGGCTTCATCCATTTCACTGATGTCGAAACCGGTATGTTCTTTAATGGCATCATACATGGTGATCCTTTTGTATGGCGCTTTAAAATCAATTGTCCTGGGCGGAGCCGAAGGATCACCTACCATCACTTTGGTTGTTCCATTAGTTGCCATGGCTGCTTTGTCAAGCATTTGTTCCGTGGTATCCATCATCCACTCATAATCTTTATAAGCCACATAAAATTCCAGTACGGTAAATTCAGGATTATGGGTCCTGTCCATACCTTCATTACGAAAGTTGCGGCTGAATTCATACACCCATTCAAACCCCCCAACGATCAGCCTTTTTAAATAAAGTTCATTGGCAATGCGCATGTACATTGGTACATCCAATGCATTGTGATGCGTGGAGAATGGCCTTGCCGCTGCGCCACCGGGAATACTTTGTAAAACGGGTGTATCCACTTCCAGTGCCCCACGCTCATTCAAAAATTCGCGAATGGCATTTACCATTTTGGTGCGCTTGATAAAAGTTTCTTTTACTGCAGGATTTACGATCAGGTCGGCATAGCGCTGCCTGTAACGAAACTCAGGGTCGGTAACTTCATCAAAAGATTCGCCATCTTTTTCCTTTACAATGGGTAATGGCCTTAATGATTTACTGAGTATTGAAAACTCTCTTACGTGAATGGAGGTCTCTCCTGTTTTAGTGGTGAATACATAACCTTTCACACCCACAATATCACCAATATCAATTAATTTTTTCCAAACGGTTTGATACATGGTCTTATCCTCACCCGGGCAAATATCATCCTGCTTAATATAAAATTGAATTTTACCAACTGAATCCTGCAGCACAGCAAAATTTGCCTTTCCCATATCCCGCACACTCATGATGCGGCCGGCAATACATACATCAGCAAAGGCATCTTTGTTCTCATCCCCTTTATAATTTTCTTTGATGTAAACCGAAGTGCTGTTTACCGGGTACAATGCTGCCGGGTAGGCATCAATGCCCAGTTTGTTCAATTCTGCCAGTTTCTCCCTGCGGATGATCTCCTGTTCTGATAAATGTTGTGTCATAAATTAGCTGTTAGCTGTTAGCCGTTAGCTATTAGTGATCAGCAGGTAGCCTGCTAAAGGCTAATAGCTAATGGCTAACAGCTGTTTCAATTTAGCAGCAAATATACCGTATACGTCTCATTTGTCCATTTACGGCACTGTAATTGCCATTATTCTTTTATATTTTTAAATGTATCAAATCAATAATGATGAAAAGAATTTTAATAGTTGTACTGTTCTCAAGCCTATTCTATGGCTGCGATGTAATTAAGCAGTTTCCTACTACCACAACGGGCGGAGTTTCAGAATATGAAGCCGGCGAGGGTATTAAGGAAGCGTTAAGCCAGGGATTAGCTGGTGCAGTATTGAAATTAAACAGGGAAGATGGTTTTTTTAGAGATGCTTTTTATAAAATACTGATCCCTGAAGATGCACGGAAGGTTGAAAATACCTTAAGGGATATTGGACTGGGCAGCATGGTTGATAAAGCCATTTTACAGATCAACCGTGGTGCCGAAGATGCAGCCGGTTATGCCAAGCCCATTTTTGTGAATGCGATCAAAAGTATGACCATACAGGATGCGATCGGTTTGGTAAGGAACGGGGATACCAGTGCCACACATTTTTTCAGGGATAAAACCACAGCACAATTAACTGCGGCTTTTTTACCGGTGATCAGGTCATCTCTGGATAAAGTAAATGCCACAAAATATTATGGAGATATGGTCAACAAATACAATAGCCTGCCTATTGTATTTAAAAAATTAAATCCTGATCTTACAAGCTATGTAACTATGAAAGCAACCAATGCTTTATTTGACCTCGTAGCCCAGGAAGAAAGAAATATCCGTAATAATTTTGCGGCCAGGACAACAGACCTCTTAAAGAAAGTTTTTGGAGGAGTTATAAGAGGTTATTGATACTTTAATAAGAGATCATTTGCGGCAGTAATGCCGTTTGTATCTATAATTTTATTTTTAAACTTAAAGAAGGAACAGGGCCATAGTGTACCATGCTGTTTTGTAATTGCGGTGCCAGTTCGTTTTTAAAAGTTAACGACGCTGCCCTGGTCTTGTTACGTTTGGCAGCAATGAATAAAACCAGGCTGGTGCCCAATGCAGCAGTACCGGCTATATATAGAACATATTCACCAGTATGGTTTACTCTCACTTGTGGTTGTCCATAACCAAAAGTATTATCTAATTCTTTCGCTGCATTGGAAAGGGTGGTAGCAATACCAGCCACATCAAGGGCTGCCCCAACACCCAGCATAACCCAGGCCGCAGTTTTCTGGTTTTTACTTTTTTTGCAGATAATCGGTTGACAAGGCATATTTAGCAGTGTCGGGCACCTGCGAAAAGCATCTCCAGGAGGTGATGGAAAAAGCTAAAATAAAAATCAGTATTTTCATATTTAATGATTTTGATGTTTTCTATTTTCCTGGAGTAAGGTATTATTTATTTAATCCCGCTGCATTTTTTTTGGTTTTTTATCTGCTGTATTTTATTACTCTCCTTGGAGCATAAGGATCTGTGGTGGCAGTCTTGAACCGGAATTCATCATTTCTGATCCAATCTACATAATACGCCTCACCGTCTATTTCGATGATGTTTTCGTAGCTATTCAAAAATTTCCATTGTTTAATTTTAATTTGCGGATCAGCGCTGTTACATTTTGTGGGGCCTTCATTGATCTCTTCTGTACCATCTTTATTAAAACGGAAGAAATCATCTTTTCTGCAATCGGGATAGCCTGCGTACAAATCATGATCTCCAAACACATCATAAAACATCAGGTATGTTAATCGCCAGGTTCCGGTAGTAAGTATATCTGCGTTACTCACTTTCGTTGCGTTTTCTTTTTTGCAACATGGCAATGCCATTAATAAAAACAGCACAGCAGCAATATTTTTTTTCATAGCTTAAAATTTTAAGGGTAAACTACTGATATTGTTTTTCGGCAAAGGCGCTATACTCTTTTATAAGGATTTTCCGGAGTCTCCTTTTTTACACAACCATCATTCAGCTCCATGGAACAAACCTATTTGCCCCAAAAAGTTATCATGTGGTTTCAAGATAATAAATAAAATTTTCTTCCACAAGCCAAATCGGAGATCGTTCTTTTTTGCAACAATGGGAGACAGCCCAAACCCCGTTCTTGTAAAGTATAAATTTTAAAACTCTTCTCCTACTAAATGTGCAATGGCCGTGGCTAATTGCTGCTGATATAATTGCTGGCGTTCTTTCATTTCACCCAACGGCTGCAGCCTGGGCCCCATCACAGCCAGCCAGGTTTGTGTTGACCCGGTTATAAATTCACCATGGGATGTCCAGTTGTTCTTCCTTCCCCGGCCATGATCTGTGGTAATAAGAAAGGTTGTGTTACCGGCATACCCGGGTGTTGTTTGCACCCAGTGCCATAGTTCGGCCAGCATCATGTCTATCTTGTTGGCCTGCTCCAGGTAAAGGTCGTAACGTCCAAGGTGTGCAAACTCATCGGTTTCACCCAGGCCAAGATAAGTCACCCTTGGGCTGTTCTTGCGGATATATTCTTTTGCCACCAGGAAAGTGAGTTGATCAAAACGGGTAGTGCTGATCTGTGGTTCACCTTCAAGTTCTGTCCTGTTGATCAGGGCCTCCTCTTTTGAGGGCATGGAAGCATTTATAGTATCATACCCACTGTTTACCAGGATCCCGCTTCTCTGTTCATTGAGGATATAGGGAAACACGTCCCAGGAAGTGAACGCTACTACCTTTTTTTCAAAGCCGGGTATGGTATTCAGGTATTCCAACACATTCTGATTGGGGTTGAGTATTTTTTTATTCGAGAAGATTCCTGGGTCTGTCACACCAGTAAAGATCTCATTATACCCTGGGTAGGATTTTGCGTATGGATTGGCAACATTGACATTGTTATCAAAAAGGCGGTTGCCATAGATCTGCCCGTTAGCGGCAATGACATTCCAAAAGAACGGCATCAGTTTTTTTCTTCTTTCTTCGGGAGTGGCAGCCATGTAAAGCATATTGAGCAAAGAGTTGCCGGGAGTGAATTTTTCATTGTTGAGCAATGCCTGGTCAGCCCCGTTAAACAATTCCTGCCAGCGAAAACCATCCAGTGTAATAATGAACAGGTTGTGCACCGGGGCAACGTTCTTCTGAAGAAAGGGCAGATCTTTTTCAACAGGCGGTGTAGGTTCGGGGGCAACGGAATTGACCTGTTGCCCAGTGGCCATATTACCGAACATGACCGTAGCGGTAAAAGGGATGACCAGGTTTCGAAGTTTCATTTGCTGGTGATTTGGTTCAGGAATGTTGTTTTGTTTTTTTAATTACAGTAGAATTATTGCCCTGGCTCACATAAATGCTCCTTCCTTTTTCATTTTCAAGCCCGGAATATTTCCGGATCCATGGCACCGATCCGGACCTGATTTCTTTGTATCTATATCAATTTTTTTAGTTTACCTCTTTAAATTGATTGTTGATTCATGATAATCACCTGGCCCGTATATTTCTTTCATATAAATTTTAAAATCTGTATCGGTCAGTGTTTGAATATCAAATACAGCGGAGGAAGCACCTATCCACATTTTTGTGTCGCTGATGATACCGTAGGCAGATGTGTCATAATTTCCGTCTACAAATGAATAAACTTTACTATCATTTCTGAAATCGACATAGTCTGAAGCATTGCCCGTATAAGTAGTAATATGAGAGGTGCCGGAATAAAAATTATCTATAACAGACAACTCAAATTTCCATTTGCCTGCAATCCTGTTCTGTGTTGACCTGGGTGTTTTGTCTGCTTTTTTGCAGGAAACCCAGGGTAGTATGGCGGCTATAAATACTAAAGCGGCCAGTGTTGTTTTAATAGATTTCATAAATCATAAGTTTTAATTGTATGCCTACTCTGTTAAAGGTTTTCGACGGCCCCTTACATAAGCTTTCATTAACCGGCAGCGATTACCGTTTTACTGAATACCGGCGATATAAATTCGCTTTGTATTTATATCCGGTAATTTTGTATTTTGTTACTCATAGGATCAAAAAAAATTATTTTTTAAAAAAAATGACTGCTCACGCCGACCATAGATACATTGTAGCGCTACAGAAAAATGATTCGGTATTGATAGAAGAGATATACAGCCGGTTCTCGAAACGCATCACACAAATGGTGCTTAAAAACAGCGGTACCGAAACTGATGCAGCCGACCTGTTTCAGAATGTACTCATCGAGTTGCACAGGAAAGCGATAAAGCAGGAGTTTATACTCACCAGCCCTTTTGAAGCCTTTTTATATATGGTTTGCCGCAACCGCTGGCTGAATGAACTTGAAAAAAGAAAAGGCAAACGGGTAACACTTCAGGGCGATGAAGGATTTAATATAAGTGAGGATGTGTTTGAAAACTATGAAACTTTAAAGCTGCGTGAAAGAAGAAAGAACCTCCTGGAAGAAAAGCTCGTAGAATTGGGTGAGGGCTGTCGCGACCTGTTATCTCTTTCCTGGAGCGGTAAACCCATGCAGGAAGTTGCGGCTTCTTTAAATTTTACTTATGCTTATGTAAGAAAAAGAAAAACAGAATGTATGTCAAAATTGATTCGCCTGGTAAAAGATGCACCGGGCTTTAGTGCTTTAAAATGGTGATATTTTATGAGTCCCGAAATAATTGATAAAATAGAGCAATACCTTAATGATGAAATGCAGCCGCAGGAGCGGAAGGATTTTGAATGGCAGTTAGAAAATGATGAAGAACTTAAAAATGATTTTCAGTTATACAACAGTATAAATAATACAATGAAAGCAGAAGAGGTTTCAGAAGATGAACATGAACTTGCCAAAACTTTGCAGCAACTGAACCGGAAGTATATTTTACCAGGCCATGTAAAGCAGGGTAATTTTAAAAAATGGCTTGCAGCTGCCGCCGCAGTGCTTATTATTCTTATTGGGACTGTTTATGTGCTGACAAATAAAGAAACATCTCCAGAAAAACTATATGCCAGCTATTCCGAACACGCTCCTGTAAAAATTCAATTGCGTGGTAATACCGGGGATTCGCTTGCCGGCATGGCAGCGGATAAATTCAATAATAAAAAATATAATGAAGCACTGCCCCTGCTACAGGCATATGTAAAACAACAGCCGGATGATATACAAATGAATATTTCTTTGGGGATATGCTACCTGGAAATGAGCAGGTTTACCGATGCTGAACAAGTATTTTCGGCTATTGCAGCCGGGCAAACTGCTTATGCCGAAACTGCAAACTGGTACCTGGCATTAACTGCATTAAAGCAAAAGGATATTGAAAAATGCCGGAGTATATTAAGCCGCATCCCTCAAACATCGGCCTGGTTTAACAAAGCAGTATCCCTACTTGAAAAACTGCCCGGTTAGATCTTTTTCTTCCTGAACAATAAATACGCTGTGATCAATAACAACCCACTTAGTAATAATACCCACCGTAAATTTTTATTTTGATCAACGTTTATATTTTCAGAAGGAGATCCAATGTAAATATAACTACTCCAATAAAAAGGAGAGGCTGATGCAACCGTTGAATTATTGATGACTGAGAGTTTTGCTTTGTGAAGTGCAGTTGAAAAATTATTGCCTGAAATATTACTATAAAAGTTTTTAAAAATTTCGGCTGATGTATTGTCTTCTGTTTGCCACAAACCGGCAATAACATTTTTGGTGCCGGCATAACTGAATGCACGGGCAAGGCTCATTACCCCCTCCGGCTTACTAATAACACCGATACCGGTTTCGCAACCACTTAGTACAACTAATTTAGCTTTAAGTGGCAGGCTGTAGATCCGGTTCAAATAAAGTGTTGAATCATAAAACTCAATGCCGGCTATAACTGAATCGCTTCCTGAACCTGCATGTGTGGCCAGGTGTATGATACCTGCATGGGTACAACTTGTTTCAAACTGCTTTAAAGTTGCAAGGCCGGCAGCGTAAAACTCACCCTTTGAATATATCTTTTTGATCGCATCAAGTTCTTCGTTGCTGTGTACAAGCGGTGCAAGGCCCCGCTCTTTGTTTGCAAATACCGGGGCAAAAGCCGTTACTGAATTTTCTGCAGCAGTAGTTTTATATTTTTCCTGTTCCAGTAAAGTTTTACATGAAAATGCATAATAATTCTCCTGTTGTTTAATTAAAAAGGGAAAAGAAGCAATAGCGGTTGATGTTGTTGGATCTGTTAACAATGCATCAAAAGGGATATAGGATATAAAACCATCGGGTATGATCAACAACGGCGCATTGCTTTTCGATATGTACGGGCCAAGTATGTTCTTATATAACCTGTTTGCTGATGCTGCATAGCCAGACGGATCAAGCAATATTAAATTTCTGTCCGAAAAGAAATGCAAAAAATCGGCTGTGTTATTTTTAACTGCTACAGGCAGCGTATAAAAACCTAGTGGTTTGTTTTTTTCGCCGCTGAAAATATATACAGCTGAATCGCCGGAGAAATATTCAACAAGCCTGTTGGCAGTAGTAAGCGTTTTATTTAAAAGATCAGCTGTGGTCAGTTCGGCCTTACCGGTTATCAGGGATGTGTACGCTGGGTTTTTTATCCTGATATTATTTTCTGCTGCCAGCAATTCTTCTTCTGTTTTTTGTTTAGCCAGGTTTAATGACTGAATTAATGCGGTATCAGGAGTAGCTGAAAAACGCTGTTTACCCAATGCAATTTCTATCCATGCCAGCTTGCTTTGCAGTATCCGGATCGTTTCATGCAGGCTATCATTTTGCAGAAACATGGATGCGGCTGTATTACGCCTTACCGACTCTGCCAGCACAAATGCTTTGTTATGTTCTGCAAATAAAAAGGCTTCGTTTGCCCACCGGCTGTTTTTCGTTTTTTGATAAAGCCTGTAACAAACAGCAATGGCTTTTTCAGCCTGCCTCCTGGTTTGTTCCAACATGTACATACGTGATTCATCATAAGAAAACCCTTGAAGCAACTTGCTTTCAGTTTCAAAAGCCAGTTTAAAACAGTTTACTGCATTTTCCAATTGAGTTTCCTCTTCCATCCCGCTGTTAATAATACAGTTGGCCCTTGCATACAGGGCTTCAGCAATGGTATTTTCAGCATAAATATCTTTTTGTAATGGTAGAGAGAATTTATCAAGTGGGTCAATATTGGTAACGCAGTATAAAGCCTTGTTATAGTAATTAAGAGCCGAATCATATTGTTTCAGTTGCTCCAATGCTTTACCCATGGCAATATAGAGTTTGCCAATTTCCCGGTTACGTAAATTTTGTTCTGATGAAATTGCTGCTGAATCAAGCGATTGTTGATATGCTTTTAAGGCGTCCGTATATTTATGATTTGCTTTCAACCAGTCGCCCTCAATATTGTGCAGGTCGGCATATGCTTCTGTACGGTCAGGTGCATAAGGCATGAGTGCAAGAAACTGGTTTGCTTTTTTTATTTGTGAATCGGCTTCGGGAATTTTATTTTGCCTGGTATAAATATCCGCCAGTTCTGTACTGGCTATTGCTTTCCT
This sequence comes from Ferruginibacter sp., assembly GCA_039926045.1. Classification (GTDB taxonomy): domain Bacteria; phylum Bacteroidota; class Bacteroidia; order Chitinophagales; family Chitinophagaceae; genus Ferruginibacter. The sequence continues at coordinate 25,118 of JBDSXS010000230.1, read as the reverse complement.
TTTTGCAGGAAGAGAATTAAGCTGAAAAATTTTCTGTAATATTTGTTCAGCTTCATCATAGCGCTGCAGCTCTTTTAATGGAATTGATAAGTTAATTATGCAGGAGGCAATTCCTGTATTATCTTTTATCCCATTGTAATATTCTAAACTTTGCTGAAGCAGTAATGCAGCTTTTTTATAATCGCCATAGCGACTATAAATATTGGCAAGGGTTTTTTGAGCATACGCCAGCCTCGCTGGGCTGGAGATATGATATTGCTCGTATAAATAGAGGTACTTGTCAAAAAGTTCCCGACTTTTAATATGGTTTGCCAGAACATCAAGGCCTGAAGCACGGTAAAAAAGTACCGCAGTATAAATTTTCCGGTAATTGGTATCGTTTAAAACCTGATTATTAATCTGTAACAGGCTATCCGCATAAAGGCCAGCTTGTTGAATAAATCCTGGATCTCCTGAATTCTGGTATTGGTTAAAAAGACTGTCGTGATTTTTTTTCCAGAAATTTATTTTGGCTGTATCTGCAATGGCGTAAGTAACTGTAATTTTTTTATTATCACAGGAACTCAGTATAAACAGTAAAAAGAAAATGAATAATAAAGCAGTTATTTTTTTATGCCAAAACATAAAGCCTTATTTTATTACTAAAATAAGGCTTTTAAAATTTACAAATGATTTTAATTGGGCCGGGGAAGAACGATAAGATCAGGACGGCATCCTATTGAAAAATTAGGCCCAACCCGTGTTGTAAAATAACTAACAACAGGCGGGTTGCTATCAAATGTAATAGATACTTTCGAGAACATGCATTGATTTAAATAACGCACATTGCCAGCGCCCTGGGTCCTAAGTGAAAAAACAATATCACCCCGGTCATTGACTCCATTTGATTCAACGGTTCCTTTTAAATCAGCATCGTTTATTGTAAACGTAATTTTATTGTGACTGCGGTCAAAAGCGTAATGGCATATCTTGGGGTAAGTATTTATTACATGCGCGGTAAGGCCTGAGACCATAGTGGCTCTCCTGCCTCCCATTGTACAGGTAAATATATTTTCACCACTTGCCGGCAACCGCATACCTTTTGGTATTTCAACTTCAATAACAATCGACTTGGCTGGACCAGGACCCTCATTTTCGAAATGTATGTTGTAATTGACTTTTTTGTCGCTTGCGCTGGCCTTATTTTTGAAGGTAAACGGAGAAACAGTCATATAGCTTGGGTCCCGGCTCGTAAAATCAATTCCAAAATACTGATCATTGACCTGGACATTATATTTTGATGGATCTGATGATCTATAATCAATTACTACTGCTTTTACAAGGCTTTGTAAACTGGTATAATCCGAAGGATTGGCATTAGGTGCCAGAGAAAGAAAAATATTTTTTTCACTGCTGTTATATGGGGCATTGATATAAAGAACCTGGGTAAATGAACCTATATATTCTTTTAATTTTCTTTGAATTTGACTCGGTAAACTTGAAAGTGAAATAATAGTCTCGGTATTATGCATTCTAATGGCCTTAGTTGGTGTGCCACCAAAATTGTATTCCGTGGTAGCACCTACCGGGCTAAAAAGATTATTAATCCCCGAGGCATTATAATAAAAGGCTATAACGGTCCGGTCATTTGGAATTTCTAATTCTGGTTGTTGAATAGCTTTATAACTAATTGCCAGAGCCATTGTATCTCCGGGAATAATAGTAGCAGGTCCGGGTGTAATAGCTATACTGGGTGTAATCATAATGCTCTGGCTTCCTGGTAAACGACTTTGATAGTTGGTTCCACTATTATCTACTGGTGGAGTAAAAACAAAACTACTTGCAAGTGGAGGAATTCGGGTAGTATCATAAAACGTGTTTAAATGCACAACAGGTTGAACAGGGCTGTTATTACTGAAATACCAGGATTTACTAAATTCCTGCGATACATCGGAACTTGTTGAAAATTGAAAAAAGTTACCATTACCCGTTTCCAGGAATACTCTTGTAAAAGGGGAATAGGCATCTGGCCCTGGTTGTATCGGGGGGGTTACAAGCCTGTACTTATGACCATTGTCAGCCGAAGTAAAGGTGATCTGTGCGTTACAGGTTGTGTATAGCAGGATAAAAAAAACAGAGGTAATAAAGCTTTTGCTGGCCATAAAAAATATTTTAGTGTATGATTTAATTTAAATCCGGTAACGTTTCCTTTTGTTACCCTGTATTGCAACACTAAACTACATATTGAAAATATATCGTCATAATTGAAATCTGCACCCGTGTTATATTAATTGGCAGTAAGTATTAACCATGCAGAAAGAAGCTGTTTTTTACGGAAATGTTGCCATTGGTAAACGAATGGGTGTAGCTAATTGCAGTATTTACTAAATTAATTTCCCGTTTTTGCAATATTTGTAATAAAAAGAATGCAGTTTGATGGCAGTTTTGGGAAAGAAATCAGGTGGATTGAGAAAGTCATGTATCTGCCAGTAAGATCTGCCAGGCCTCATTCACCTTCCCGGCATCTAATAATTCTTTGGCATAGCGATGGAGCTCTTTATCCATCTCATCGGGATTGATGGAAAAATACTGGATGATGTTTTTGAGTTTATCATCATTAAATGCGGGATCAATAAAAGGCATTTCATGTACATTGGCCAACTGGCCCAAATTATTGCCGGTGAGTATGCTGCTTTTTAAGATGGTATCAGGAAGTGCATCCACACCGATCCCTAATTCTGTATTTGGTTTGGCAACTTTAAACAGGTTGGTCTCATCAATTTTAGCATACCAGTCGCCGCCAAGCCGGGCCACATGGTGCAGTTTGGTTTGATCGATCTTATTGTTTTCGTCAAGAATGCTTTCATCTATATGCATGCAGAGTATCTCACAAATGACCAGGTTGCCAGCACCGCCTTGGGTACCGAGTGGTTTTACTTCAAGTACCTTACATTCCAGTTTCACCTTACTTTCTTTTACCATAGGCGGGCTTACCAGGGTAGCTTTCTCTGCAGTAAATCCTGCTTTTATAAATTCATCAGTTCCTTTAGCAAATTCGCAACTGGCTAAAGAAGTTTGCTGCACCATATCATAATCAACAATATTGATGACCACTTCCGGAACTTCCAAAACATTTTGCAGGCTATGTTTGGTGGTATTGTCCCTTACTCTTCTTGCCGGCGAAAAGATCACTACAGGTGGATTGGAAGAAAATAAATTAAAGAAACTAAAGGGGCTGAGGTTTACATTCCCTGCTTTGTCAATGGTAGATGCAAAACAGATCGGCCTGGGCGCAATGGCGTGCTGCAGGTAGTTTTGTGCATCGGCGGGCTTTATATCTTTTAAGTTGATGATCATATTTGTTTTTTAACCGCAGAGGCGGGGAGACGCAGAGCTAGAAATTGTTTACTACTCTTTTAAAACCATCTATCATTTTTGTAACATTAAAATTTACCAGGTAGCCAAGTCTTTTGTCGGATAATTTTAGATAAGAAATTATTTGAGCCATAAAAACAGGATTCATGATCTCAGCTGATTTTACTTCAATAATAATTTCATCTTCAACAAGTAAATCCATTTCATAATATTTACCTGTATCGAATCCTTTATAAATTAAGGGTAATCCTATTTTAGCTATTGCTTTTATATCCCTGATCTCAAATTCTTTTAACAAGGCAAAAGTATAAACTGATTCCAATAATCCAGGCCCCAATTCTTTATGAACCGCAATACAGGAATCAAGTATAATTCCCCCTAGTTCATTATATCGTTCTTTAGTCATAAAAGTACAGTATCTCTGCGCCTCCCCGCCTCAGCGGTTAACTCTTCTTCAACGCCAGTATTGAAAAATCACTCTCATCCTTCACAATGGTATTACTTAGTTTGCCCAATGCATCTATCTCCATCTCAACCACATCGCCTTCCTGTAACCACTGTGGTGTAAAATTGGGATCGTTCAATAAACCCGTGCCGTTCAATTCTAAAAAACAACCGGTACCAACCGTGCCGCTGCCAATTACATCGCCGGGCATAAGATTAACGCCATAACTGCAACGTTCTATGATCTCAGCAAAGGTCCAGTCCATATCTGCCAGGTTGCCTTCGCTCACCAGTTTGTCATTCACCCGGCATTTCATGCCCAGGTTCCAGGCTTTACCGGTATGGCCATCTTTGCAGGGTACTTCGTATGGTTCCAGTTCATCCAGTGTAACCAACATGGGCCCGATAACCGTACTAAAATCTTTTCCTTTTGCGGGACCCAGGTTCAGCAGCATTTCTTCCATTTGTAATGTTCTTGCACTCATGTCATTCATGATCATCAACCCGCCAATATACTCATCCGCATCAACAGCTTTTATATTCCGCCCGGGTTTGCAAATAACAACGGAAGCTTCCAGTTCAAAATCGAGCTTTTGAAAATGATCGGGCATGCAGACAATATCGCCGGGGCCCTGTATACTGTTATGATTGGTAAAATAAAAAATGGGGTATTGATCAAATTCAGGGATCATATCAACTTTCCTGTTGCGGCGTGCAGATGCAACGTGCTGACGGAAAGCATATCCATCCCTGCAGCTGGTTGGATTTGGCACGGGGGCAAAAATTACCGCAGTATCGTAATCATCAGCCATTACATTTCTAACAAACCCGTCCCTGATCTTTTGTTCAACCAGCATGGCCATGGGCAATAATTCATCCCAATAATTTAAAAACATGGCCATGGTATTGGGCAGGTCATTGTGTAAAGAGTCCATGGCATAAATTTTGCCGTCAACAACAATACCTAAATTATCATGACCGTCTTTTAAATATGTAACTAATTTCATAAAGAGTATAATTAAAGCATCAAAAATAACCATTTATAGCGAGGGAAAAATTATAAGAGGATTTGTAGTTTATTTAAATTAATTAGTTTTGTATTAAACTATATGAACTTCGATAAAATTCATAATAAAGGACAGGCCCGGTTGTTTCAGAACCAGTACCTCGAGTACCTGACCAAGACACACCCACTCGTTATTTGGGGAATTTATATCCCCATCATTGGATTTATGCTGTATTTCACCGCTTCAACACTGGCTTTTTCCGGTTTACAGTCCGGCTTAATTTTTTTAGCCGGCATGTTTTCCTGGTCACTATTTGAATATACCATACACCGATATGTTTTTCATTTTTTTGCAGAGAGCGAAAGAGCAAAAATGATCGTTTATGTGATCCATGGCAATCATCACGAATACCCCAGGGATAAAGAACGTTTGTTTATGCCGGCGGTACCCAGTTTGCTGCTGGCATCCACAGTTTTTAGTTTGATGTATTTGACCGCCAGCCTGTTGGGCATACAGGTATATGTGTTTGCTTTTTTTCCGGGCTTTCTTTTTGGGTATTTAATTTATGGCAGCATGCATTATGCCATCCATGCCTGGAACCCTCCCTTTAAATGGATGAAAGCATTATGGCGTAATCATCACCTGCATCACTATAAAAATGTAGAACTGGGCTTTGGCGTAAGCTCTACTTTATGGGATCATGTATTCGGCACCATGTTCGATCTTAAAAAAGAAAAAGAAGATAAAGAGAAGGTGAAGGAACTGATGTTCAACGGGAAGGTTCCCGAAAAATAATTGCAGGAACTATGATCGCCTACCACTTTTCTTCTTCCGCAACATCATTATCCCGTTGGCTAAACTGCTCACGGGTTTTTATTTTTTGTTCCTGCCTTTCAATAATGAGCAATGCGATCAGATTGCCGGCATCTTCCTGTGGTTTTTGCTGCAACAGGGTTTTAAGTTTTTGTTCATTTACATCAATGCGGTAGAGGTAGGCGATTAGTTTATCGAAATCATTTTGTATTAACCCGTTGATATATTCCGCCAGCTGGGCATGTATCTTTTCATAAGATCCTTTTTCAATGATCTCAATAGCTAATTCTTTGTTTAATAGCTGTATCAATTCGTTATTATCCATCAGCGAAATCTGTTAATCACTTAATCAGCGATTTGTTTTCCATCACACCAGTTCCAAATAAGGCGAAATCATATTTCACCGGGTCGACCTTATCTAATGTACGCAAAAATGCTGTTAACTCCAGTGCTGTCTGCCAATCGATGGGTTGCCTTTGTATTAATTCCAAAGATTTAGCTACCCGGGCTACATGTACATCTACAGGACAGATCAACTGTGCCGGGGAAATGGTTTTCCAGATACCAAAATCCACGGCCTGGTCATCCCTGCGAACCATCCAGCGCAAATACATATTCAGTCTTTTGCAGCTGGAATTCTTTTCAGGGGATGCAATATGTTTCCTGGTTCGTTCAGGAATATCGGGCAGCGAAAAAAAATAATGATAAAAACCTTTCAATGCGTTCTCAACAGTTTCATCTTTTTTATTCATCCATTTGGTAAAAGCTGTTTCAAGCGAATCATGATTTGTGTAGTGCATTTTAAAAAAAGCAATAAAATACAAAAGGTCGGTAGCATTGAAGGTGCGATGCTTAAATGCCAGGAGCTTTTCCAGGTCGCTATCAGTATGGTTAAGGCAGAAAACATACGGATCGTTATCCATTAATTGCAACAACTCTTTTGATTTGTTAATGATGGTGGTACGGTTGCCCCAGGCAAAAATGGCTGCGAAAAAACCGGCGATCTCTATATCCTGTTTTTTTGTAAATGCATGAGGGATGCAGATGGGGTCATCTTTTATAAAAGAAGTATTATTATAAAGTGCAACCTTACTGCGGAGGAAGGATATTAATTTGTCCCGATCATTTTTCACTGATCAGCTTTTTAATGATCTTGACACCCAGGCCATCGGAGATAGCATTTTTATTAAATTGATTGATGACAACGATCACCGCCTTGCTTTTATCTTTTGTAAATGCACAGAACGTAGAAAATCCGTAAGTGCCGCCATTGTGCCAGTAAATACTGTCCCGGTCTTTAGCAGTAAATGTATGCCAGCCCCTGCCAACGCCTATTGCCGGGCTAAGGGCAACCGTTTGAATAGTTAATTTATCAACAATGGCTTTTGAATTACCCGATCCGGGAAAACACATATGTTGAAGATAGGTCAGCATTTCGTTGGCGGAAAGTTTCAATACACCGGCAGGTGCTAAAACATTCATGTTCCAGTATTCAGCTTTATCATCTTTGGCAAAATAGCCCTGGCTTTTATTTTCAGTTAATGCAATTGCTTTACCCGGAGGTACCATGTTAAAGGGAAGAAAAATATATTTATCTAAAATTTGGGCATAGGTTTTACCTGTTATTCGTTCAGCCAACATACCAGCTATGCCTCCTCCCAGGTTGGAGTAATTACTTTTGCCATCAGGTTTTGGATCGCAATTTTTTAAGTAAGTAAAAAGATCTGCTTCCGTATAATTTTCATAAGGCTGCCGGGAGTTAACCATCTTCATATTATCAGGTAACCTGGGTAATCCTGATGTATGGTTCATCAAACTTAAAAAACTAATACTACTGAGGTTTTTATTTTGTTGTACAGAGTCCGGCAGGTATTTGATAATTGGATCCATATCGGAAATCTTATTATCCATTAGCACAGCCGTTAAAACATAAGCTGTAAAAGTTTTGGTTATACTTCCGATCTCAAACAGGGTTGCAGAGTCAAATGGCATTTGTTTTCCCGGATCTGCAAAACCTGCATTGAAAAATTGTTTTTCGCCATTATTTAAAATGCCAACAAAAATACCGGGCAGACCTTCTTTGTTATAAATACTGTCAACCTGTTGCCGGATAAAACTACCAGGAGTTTCCTTGCCTGTTTGAACAAAAGAATGGTTACAACAAGTAAAACATAATAACGATAATATGACCTGTAATTTGTTCATAATGATTTATCCTATCGCCTGCTTCAGGTCTTCGATCAAATCGTCAACATCTTCAATGCCCACACTTAATCTTATTAATCCGTCTGCCAGCCCGTTCTTGATACGTTCTTCACGTGGTATGCTGGCGTGCGTCATGATCGCAGGATGATTGATCAATGACTCAACACCACCCAGGCTTTCGGCCAGTGAAAATAAATGTGTTGACGATAAAACTTTGGTTGCAGCTTCTATACTTTCATCTTTTAAAATAAAACTGATCATACCGCCAAAGCCACGCATTTGTTTTTTGGCCACAGCGTAACCTGCATTGTCTTCAAAACCCGGCCAGTAAACTTTTCCAACTTTTGGATGATCTCGTAACCAATGTGCAATTTTTTCTCCGTTCTCACAATGCTGTCTCATACGTACATGCAGGGTTTTAATTCCCCTTAATACCAAAAAGCAATCCATTGGGCCCGGTACGGCGCCGCAGCTCTTCTGAATAAAATATAATTTTTCCCTGAGTGTGGCATCGTTCATCATTAAGGCTCCCTGTATTACATCACTGTGCCCGCCCAGGTATTTTGTGGCAGAGTGCATGATAATATCTGCGCCCTGGTCTAAAGGATTTTGTAAGTAAGGCGTTGCAAAAGTATTATCAACACATAATAAAGCACCAGCTGCTTTTGAAATGGCTGCTATGGCTTCAATATCGCTGATGTTCATTAAGGGATTGGTTGGCGTTTCAAGCCAGATCAACTTTGTATTTGCAGTAACTGCTGTTTTTATATTTTCTGTATTTGTGGTATCTACATAAATAAATTTGATACCATAGCGATCCCAGACCTTTGTAAATAAGCGATAACTGCCACCGTACATATCATTGCCTGCAATTACCTCATCGCCGGGGTTCAATAATTTAATTACACTGTCAGTTGCTGCAACGCCGCTGCCAAATGCCAGTCCGAATTTTGCATTTTCAATGATTGCATATGCATCTTCCAAAGCCTTACGGGTAGGGTTTTGGCTGCGGGCATATTCATAGCCCTTGTTTTTTCCCGGTGCTTCCTGCACATAGGTACTGGTTTGGTAAATGGGCGTCATAATAGCACCCGTACTGGCGTCCGGTTCTGCTCCTGCGTGAATAAATTTTGTAGCAAGCTTCATGCCCCTATCCCCTAAAGGGGAATTTGTATCTTTTATACTCATAGAAATCTTTTTACAAAGTAACGGGATTTTTTTTAAGCCCCTTAGGGGTTTGGGGTCAATACAAGTCAAATTACATATGCGGCACACAAGTAGCGCCAATCGTAGTTTGCATCAGCATGCGCAGCCAAGGGTACTATTTTTTTATCGAGTGTTTTTTTTGTAAGAATGCCATTATTAACCAGTTTTCTTTTAGCTTCCTGTATATACTCCTGTACGGCAAGGTCTTCCATCCAGTTTTTTTGCGGGGGCTCAAAACCAATTTTTTCTTTGCGCCACACGATCTCATCCGGCAATTTTTTGTCCATGGCTTTGCGTAACAGGAATTTTGTCCAGCCATTATGCATTTTCAACTGCGAAGGGAGAGAAAAAATAAATTCTACCAATTCATGATTCAAAAATGGCAGCCTTACTTCTATGCCATTTGCCATGCTGTTCCTGTCGGCAAAACGCAGCAATTCTTCCAATCCCATTTCTGCAGTATTGAAATGCAGTATATCATTCAGCTTGGTAACAATGGGTTTGTGAATGCCCTCCCATTCATGCCCTTTTGACAATTTTAAAAAACAAGGATCGATATCCGGATGGTTTATCGTTTTATGGTATTCTCTTTTTTCAAGCTGCATGGCAGCATGTGATGGAAGGAATGCGGCCATATAATTCTTTATATCCCACTGAAATGGCTGGTTGTTTTTACGGAATGCATATCGCTCAACCTGTGTAGCGCCCAACTTGTGCCTGCTCAATACTTCCTGCAGGTACCAATGAATAAACCTGGGATAACCTGCTAAAACTTCGTCGGCCCCCTGTCCATCCAGCAACACTTTTACCTGCTGTTGTTTTGCCAGTTCAAAGACTTTGTATTGGGCAAAAATGCCGGCTGACTGGAAAGGCTCTTCCTGGTGGTAACAAAGTTTTTCAAATTCATGCACCAGGTCAGCCGGGCCAGGCCGAACCTGGAAATTTGTGAAGCCAAAATTCTCTGAAACCAGCCGAATATATTCTGACTCATCATTTTTAAAACCGGGAAAAACAGCGGAAAATGTTTTTAATCCAGCAGGGTTGCCGTTTTCAGCATTTTCATTTTTTAATTTAAAAATGGTGGCTGCAATGGTAGAACTGTCGAGGCCGCCACTTAAACTGGTGCCTACAGCAACATCACTCCGTAACCTGCGCATGACCGACCTGTTCAAAAGCTCAGTAAATTTATCAATGGCATCAGCTACCGTGATGTCAATTTTTATTTCTTTATTAATGCTCCAGTATTTTGTGATCCTGGACTGTTGTTTTGACGAAGGCGTAAAACTTAAGTAGTGAGATGGCGGAAGGGTATAGATCCCTTCAAAAAATGTTTGTTCTTTATCCACGCAATTCTGAACATGTCCCAGGGTAAGATAATTAAGCATCATTTTATTATCCGTTTTCTTTTCTATACCAATTGCCCAAAGTGCTTTCATTTCGCTGGCAAAGATCAAATGAGTTGCATCTTCGTAATAAAAAAAAGGCTTTTCCCCAAAGCGGTCCCTGGCTGCAAACAGTTGCTCTTCTCTTTCATCCCAAATAGCGAAAGCAAACATGCCGTCAAATTGCTGCAGGCATTTTTCTTTCCAATGATCGTAGGCAGCCAAAATAACTTCCGTATCAGATTCTGTTGTAAACCGGTATCCTTTGCTTTGTAAAAAAGATCTAAGCTCTAAATAGTTATAAATTTCCCCGTTATGTACAATATGATAACGGCCTAGATAGTTCATGGGTTGTGCAGCATTATTGCTCAGGTCAATAATGGACAGCCGCCGGTGGCCCAGGTGAGCAGTATTCTTTTTATTGCTCCACTGGGCTTCGCCATCGGGTCCGCGGTGGGCAATGGCATCAGTCATTCTTTTTATATGTACCGGTGCCAATGGATTGGCTACCTGTAAAAATATTCCTGCAATTCCACACATAGTGTAAATATCAATAAAAAAATTAACTGGTACGGAAATGAAAAAATAACGAGTGTCTCAATTTTAAAAAGCTGCGGGGCTGAACTTGCCGGAGCAGGTATAAAAATTAGGCAAACTGAAACTTAAAAAAAACTTAGTTGAAGTTAACAGGCATCACAGCTTTCATATCGCCCCAGGCCATCACCAGGTCGCAACCATAAGTAGCATTTTGAAAGAACATGGTAAAGAATTCTATTTCCACGTTATTTTTAATGACTGGTAATTCTATTTCGGCCAGGTCTTTAGTTTTGTCTACATGCAGCCCCCAGCTGTACAGGTTTGTATTAAAAATGATCTTCCATTTATCGGGATAAGGGATACAATATAAAATGTAACGCCCCGGTGCAATTTTTTTGCCGGAGATACTAACCGGTTTGAAAAACTCTATTTCTGTCGCTTCGTTGGCCCCAAGGCGCCACTCCTGCCCATAATGTTGAATTACATTTTGTGTAACTGACGTATCTGCAAAAATTATCCTTCCGTTCTTTTGCGGCCTGCTGTAAGTAACCCGGGCAACGGGGTTTGGAAGATCGGGCGTCATCATCTTTTGCTTTGGATAATCTTCCGGAAAATAACTCATATCCATGGGTGACCTGTCAATGGATAAAAGCATGCTGTCATTTACAGAAACAGGGATGCGCTGATTATCCGGCTTAACTGTTACTTTATTGGCATGTTGTTCACAGCTTTGAAATACGCCTGCTGATAATAATGAAACAACAATTAATAATCCTTTTTTTATGGGCATGGTTATCTGGTTAAAATACGATCGGCAAATTTAATTTTACAGTATCCCAGGCGATGATCAAACCGGCGCCGGTTTCAGTTTTTTCGAAGTCCATAACAAATTCTTCTGTTATTTCTGCCTGCTTTTGTACAGGTATATCCATTCGTAAAAGGTCATTTTTTTCTTCATACCTGAAAGAACCCCAGGTATCGGTTTCTTTATTAATGATGATGGTCCATACATTTTCGTTAGGTATGCCATACAGGGTATAACGTCCCTTTTTGACTTTTACATCATTGATCTTCACATCACGGAAAAACTCGATCTCAGTAGCTTCATTGGCTCCAAGCCTCCACACTTTTCCATATTCAAGCAATTCACCAAAAATGACCCTCCCGTTCTTTTGCGGCCTGCTGTAAATAACCCTGGCTACCAAAGGCTCTGTGATCTGATCCTGGATCTTTAATATAGGATACCTGTTGGGATAGTAACTCATATCCATGGGCGACTTATCCATTGCAGGTAATTTTGTTTGTGCCTGCAGGCCCGAAAAAGAAAAACACAGAACCGTAATTGTCAACAAAAAATACCTCATCCGTTTTTTATTTAAAGATAGCGAAATCACCCGTTTAATACTACTCCGCTCATAACATAAATCATTTTATTAATTGAGTGATTTTGACGAGCTACGAAGTACTCAGTAATTCACCTAAATGACCGGCGGTGAATTTTTTCAGGTCAGGAAAAAAATCTGCATAACACACGCTCATGGCTGCATAATGCTCAGTAAATATTTCAAAAGCGATCTTACTTTCGGTAAGATAAACTGCCCGCTTCACCACGCCGGCAAAACTCTTTTCAATTCCCCAGGTATAGCGGTAATTATATAGCCAGTCGTATTCTTTCATGTATGGAAACATTTTTTGAAATGGAGTGGGAAATAATTCTGTATACGGCTCAAGCATTTTATATGTAGTGTCGGCAAAATTCCTCAGTACCTGCTGTGTATTGAATTCATGTACATCATTTGCCAGGAAATGATCATAGACCACATCGGCAAAGGCCCCGGAGTACAGGCGGTATTGGGGCCTGAAGAAAGATTTCAGCTCATGTGTGGCAGCATGGGTATCGGTATAATTGTCAATTGCCCGGTGCAGCCTGATCCCTTTTTGCACTGGTAAGGGATAATCAAACTGTCTTTTGCCTTTTATATAATCGCTGATCATATTGCCCACCAGTATTTCGGGACGTTCAAAAGAAAGGTATGCATGGGCCAGGTAATTCATATGCTGTTAAAGATATGGAGATAAAACAATTTTTTTTGTCCGTTGGATACGCCGTGCAATTAATAAAGGGTTAATGCCGCTTTCACTTTTTAACAGAACCCAATCATCTTTTATGTTTTTGTTAAGAAAAAATTACAACTGCTATATGGTATTGAATTGTATAGCATAACCGTCCTGGTTTTCATAACCCCGGCTTACCGCCTGTACGTTCATTAACTTCCTTTAACGTTGCCGGTAAAGCTTTCCTTTTTAGTGAACGATCTCAAAACTACTTTTACATGGTAATTAAAGCTGCAAGCCATGAAGCAGCTATTTTAAAACAAACAAAAAGTATAGTTATGAAAAAGTTCAAAACCGTTTTAACAGCGATCGTAATGCTGTTGTCAGTAAGTGCCTTTGCCACCGAGCCGGAAAAAGTAACGCCGGTTGTAAAAGCCGCATTTGAAAATGATTTTTCCAGGGCCAGCAAGGTAAGCTGGGAAAAAGCAGATGATTTTTATTTTGCTTCCTTTACATTTAACAACTTAGTTGTTGATGCTGCTTATACAGAAGCAGGTGTATTGATCGGTACATCCAGGAGAATTACGGCTGAGCAGATGCCTTTAAGCATATCGCTTGCCATTGCCGAAAGGTATGCAGGGTACCAGGTTGACAAAGCTGTAACTGAATTGACCTATGAAGGGGCTACCAGGTACTATGTGACCATTTCCAACGAAAGCCAGAAATTAAAGCTGAAATGCCTGAGTAATGGCGAACTTGAAGTGGACCATAGAACAAAGAAATGATAGTTTGAGTTTTGAGTTTAAAACCCCTGGTCAATGACCGGGGGTTTTGATTATTTAAAGCGGTCTGTCTTTATCCAGTTGCCGATCAGTTTCAGCGTTTCCGTATCAAATGTTTCTTCCAGCTCATTATATTCTTCCACCGTACATTTTTTACAATGCTGAAATAAATGATTGAGGCCGGGCATGGCTATCGTTTTGAAATTTGTATTACCGGCTTTTACCAATGCATTTTTTATAGCATCAAGATTAGGACTTGCAGATACCTGTATATCTTTCTCTCCATTTATAGCTAACACCGGGCAGGTTACTCTTTCCAGGTAATCGGCCGGATCAAATTTTAAAAAATAACTGAACCAGCGATTGCTTAGCTGCTGAACAAACTGGTTCACGAAATCAACCTTGCTCTTTTCATTGGTTACCCCGGTTGTAGCTTTTACCAGGAAGATATCTTTATCTTTTTGCCAGTTATCAAAAACAGCTACTGACTTAACTAAAGCCTTTGCAGTATCTGGCTCATGTACAATGGTACTCACCAGTTGGCGGTAAAGTAATCTGTATTTCTCCAGGTATTTTTTAGATACACCCGAAGCTGCAGCCACATCAACGGCCTGTTGTTCCATCAGTGTACTGATCTTTTCGCCCGGCCCGGCCAGCAGTACAATGAATTTTACCTCGCGGGTTTTTACGGCAACCATCGGTGCTATCAATCCGCCTTCACTATGCCCTATCAATCCAATGTTACCGGTATCCACATCCCCCCTGCTTTTTAAATAAGCGATACCTGCCTCTATGTCTTTAGCAAAATCTGCCGAAGTTGAATTGTTATAATTCCCCGTTGTCTTACCCATGTCCCTGTCATCAACACGCAATACGGCAATACCCTGGCGGGTAAGGTAATCCGCGATCACGGCAAATGATTTATGCCCCATGATCGTTTCGTCACGGTCCTGCTTGCCACTACCGGTAATTAAGATCACGGTGGGATAAATAGGTGCCCTGAAATAATTTATGTTTGGATCGGGCAGGGGCGCCGTAAATGTTGCACCAAAATGAATGGACCTATCTGCATTATCATATTCCACATCTTCTGATTTGTATGGAAATGGGGGCCTGGGTGTTTGCGGGCGGTTGATAATTTTTGTCGTTACCACATCACCGGTCTTTTTTAAAGTTAAGGGCAATGCTGCCGGCCCCTGGCTCCAGGTTCCGGTTAATTGTTTTTTATTTTCCTCCAGCTTGCCGGCATAACGGCCTTTCAGCATTTGTATCATGATGATCACACTGTCTTCTTTAAATAAAACATCGCTGCAGGCCAGGTTATAAGCTTTTTGTTTGGGGCTGTCAAATGTAGCCTGGTACTTACCTGTACTGTCTTTGATAATATGGAAAATAATGGGGAGCTCTGTTCCCTGTATTTGTAGATTACCTTCCCAGTTGCCGGCTATATGCTGACCGAAACCGGCTATAGTAAAAAATAAACAAAGTATTGTAAAAACTGATCTCATGATATTTTTTTCCAGAGCAATAAAAATTATTTTCCCGGCAAAGGTACAACCGGCAGACTTTCATTACCTGTTTCATTAACTGATTGTACTGCAAAAAAATAATTGTCTTTTGAAAAAGGCAAACGCATTTCTGTTTCAACAGTAAAAATTTTCCTTTGCCAGAATGCGCTTGTTGTCTCTCTTACCAATACATAATAGCCTTTTACTTTGCCGGTCTTTGGTGCCTGCCAATACAATAAAGTGGTATTGGCCAGTTTCTTTACCTCTATTTTTACCGAGTCGGGCACGGCAGGCGCTTTGGAGAGGTTGGTTAAGTTACACAGGTTAACTGCCGTATTCTTGCGTAGATACTCATAATCTATATGTTGTTCAAGGTCGCCAAAACTAGTTCCATTTTCCAACCTTACATCCTGGTGTTGGCGGGTATAATTTTCGTTCATCTCTGTTATACGCACTGCTGCAAAGCCCCGTTGTACATAAGGGGTGTGGTCGCCGCCTCTTAAAAACCGATCGTTTCGGTAAACTAAAACCACTTCCATATTATCAACATAACGTTCACCAATTTCTTTTACATAGCGGGCAAGCTGGCGTGATCTGCCATCATTCTCCAAACCGAGGTTGCGAATGTTGGTAGCTACCTTTTCGGTTTCATATGCCGGTATGCCTTCACTAAACACCCTCAGTTTTGTATTGGCAATGATATTGGTCTCATTGCTGTTGTTGCTGCCCATGATATCATTATTCAAAACCGCAACAATATTCCAGTTTTCCTTTTTTGCTTTTTCACTCATGAAAGTAGAGCCCAATAATCCCTGTTCCTCGCCGCTTACGGTTACGAAAATGACAGTTGCCGGAAAATTATGTTTGCTCATTATTCGTGCACATTCAATAACTGCAGCACAGCCACTGGCATCATCATTGGCGCCGGGCGCATCACCCAGGCGATCTGTAGGGCTGCTACGCATATTATCCAAATGTCCGCTAATGATAAAAATGCGGTTGTCATTGGGGTCGGTTCCTTTTAAGGTTGCTACCACATTTCCTAAAAGGGTAGTTACATCTATCCGCCGTCCATCGGGTTGCAGGGTTGTTGTATCGATCATAGCAGATAAACGGCCATTTGATCGTTTTGCAAATTCATTGAATTTATTAAGCACCCAGTTTCTTGCTGCGCCAATACCACGTTTCGGATCGGTTTGTATACTGAGTGTATTACGGGTGCCAAGTGCCACCAAAGCTTTTATATAAGATTGTAAAGAATCAGGCGACACTTCCTTTACCATATTTTCAATTTCAGCATCACGCTGAATGATGGTTTGGGAAGATCCTGGGTAATAGTAAAATAGTAAAACTAAAAAGAATAGTTGTTTCATGGTCTTTGGGGTTGACCTTAAAAATACGAAGAAAGTTGCGAAGCGGAATAACGCAGATATCAAAGGTCACTAATTTTTACTTCCGGTGGATCAAAATAAAAGAGGCCTGTATATCACAGACCTCTTTCGGAAGAATATATTTGTTGGGTTAATCCACCTTACGGCCGGTCATAACCCTTGTATTAACCTGGTATTTATTCTTTGCCGTTTTCTGGATCATCAGTTTAGGACGATCCCCATTGAAACGCATATAATATACATCCCCATCATAAACGACCTTTCCTACCTGCACAACACTTGGGTTGTACGTATTATAACTGTTCATCCATTGATCAGCAAAAAGACTATAAACAGCAGATGATCCTGCTTTTTCCGGTACGCCGAACCTTAAATTCTTATTCTCACCGTTCTCAAAAGATATATCTAATGTATTGTTAAGTGCCACGGTGCATACACCCTGGGTGCCTGCTTTTAAAATGACGATATTAACATATTTCCCATTCTCAAACACCACTTTACCTGAAGTTACTTTAGCGTCTCTTGCCGCAAGCTCTCTTTTAAGCTCAACCTCCTTGTCTATATAAAACTGGAGTTTTTCTACAGGTATGGCTATCTCTTCTACCCTTTTGCGGGTGTCAACGGTGAAATAAGATTTTTGTAAAGTGCTGCAGGAAGTAAGCGCAAGCAGAATAACCACTGATAGGGTACTGGTCAATTTCATATGGGTTGTTTTTTAATTGGGTGTAAAAATAGGGAACTAGTTGTTGGGTAAAAGTTAAGGGTATTTAAAAATCTGTTAACCCCCTTACTAATATCTCCCGGTGGGTTAACAATACTTTAATACAACCAGGCAATACTGGTTTAAACGAAGATCACAGCAACCCGTCTTATTTATATTAATTCACTTTTTAAAAAATTACAATTATGAAAAAAATATTTACAATGATTTTATTTGCAGCAGGGTTATCCTTTGCAGCATCTGCCCAAAACTGGGATGGTTCTCATAACCAGAACCCTTACCCGGTATATCAACAAAATGATAACTGGAATCAAAACGGCCAGCAACAATCAAGAGATTATGGTTATAATAACCGCAGAGGACGTAACGATGATTATAACAGACAGCGACGTAACGATGACTATAACCGACAGGGATGTAACGATGACTATAACAGACAGGGACGTAACGATGATTATAACCGACAAGGGCGCAACAATGATTATAACAGACAGGCAGAGTGCGACCGTATGAACCAGGAATATGACAGAAGGATCGACGTATACAGAAATGACCGTAGAATGAACGGGTATGAAAGAAACAGGAGAATTCAGGAAGCTGAATATGAAAGGCAGCAAAAAAACAAAGCCTTCGGTACCGGCGTGGTAGTTGGGGGAATAGCAGCCATACTGCTGGGAGTAATAATCGCTGGGGGAAGATAAAAAATAATCTTATACAATTAAAAAAGGCCGCTTTATGCGACCTTTTTTGTGTTCAGGAAATAATCAATGTTCAATGCTCAATATTCAATTTGAGCAGTATACTGACTTCAGCAGGGTGCTTTTGTTGAGCATTGAAAATTAAGCGTTGTTTATTGAATATTTTTTTTCATGAAATGCTTCTGTCCGGCGGGACGACATGTCACAAAGACTTCCGAAGTTTTCAAAACTTGGAAGTCTGGCCACACGACACAAATGATCCCAAAGTTTTTCAGGGTAAATAATTTAGAATTTCGTGAGGGAACACTTGAGCCCGTTTAGGGAGGTACCGGGTTAATTTTACTGGTTGATAAATTACTTATCGGTTGGTGTCCTCACCGACCGGTAGGGAAATTTTGGCAGTGTTCTTTATTGTTAATTATTAATAAAGACCCAGAAGGACCAAAAATACCTATTGCATTTATCAGGTATCTTTTATACTTTACTCAAAAACAAGTATGAAAAATTATCTTTTCATTTTTACTACTTTTTGTTTATTTGCCATTTTCAACTCCTGCAAAAAAACTACGCCAAATTCAAATCAGTCTTCCCAGGCCTTTACCTGGCAAATAGATGGAGGAGCACAAAAATCTGCAACTTCGATCTATTATTACCACTTATTGGGATTATCTATTATCGATGCTGGAAGAGATAGTACTGCTATATCCTTACGTACCATTTCTTCCAATACGGGTACGTATACCAATACGGCTGGGTCTGCAAGCGTAGTGTTAGAAATTGGATCAACACAATATGGTATTGGAACCTGTTATATTACCATTAGTTCCAATAGCAACAATAAACTAAGCGGAACTTATAATGGCGTGTTCAGCAGTGCTACAGGTAACTTTACATTAACCGGCAGTTTTACTGGCATCGCTTATTATTAACCGACATCCCTGATCATTTTAGAATTTTTACTTACCGGTTGCCTTCCTCACACCGAAAGGAAATACTCAATAAACAATGTTTGCACAGCATCCTGCAGACAAGTTGAGCAGTATACTGACTTCAGCAGGGTGCTTTTCCTTTTCAGGGTAAATAATTTAGAATTTCGTGTGTGAACACTTGCACCCGTTGGGAGAGGTACCGGGTTAATTTTTACAGGGTTATAAATTTTTGCAATAGGAATAAAAAATAACCCTTGCATTCTTTCTTTCTTTTTTTTATCTTTTAGGGAGTTCCAAAAACAAACTGCTCATGTATATACCTGCACAAATCAAATTGCCTGGTGCTTAAGCAAACCAGGCCTCACTATTAAAAATTTCGATCATGAAAAGGAGTAAAAATAATTATACAAAAAAAATATTGTTCCTTATTATAACAGTCATAACAGCAATTATCAACCCGGCTTTAGGGCAGGTGCCTGCACCTGATTTTGATACTTACCCTGTAAAGGTTTCGCCTGATCAGCAGTTGCTCTTCAGACTGCCAAACGATATGCGGAGCGGAGATAGAATTACCGGAACTGTCAGTGAAGAAAAAAAAGATAATGCTGGCGACCTGAAAAAAAATACTTTAACGCTTGAAGGAATGGTTATTGAAATTGATGGTAAGCAAACAAAATTGGGCAACCGTATTTTTTCATTCCTTGTTCCTGCCGGATTAACATCAATTCCCTTCCTGTTAAAAAATGCTGCAGGTCAGATCATTGAACGTGGGCAGATCCCGGTTTTCCCTCAAAGCGTAAATAACATACAAACTACCCCTAATGGAATAAATTTTAATCCAGATATTATTTGCCAACCCGGTGAACCATTGAACATCCCCGGCAATTTTGATGGCGACGCGGCAAACACCAAAATATCTATAAACAATATACCCTGCGAAATCATTGCAGAGTCGCCAAGGCAGGCTGTTGTAGAAATTCCGCAAACCACAGCAGCAGGGAAAGCCACCATTAAAATAGAAGAGCAGCAAAAGAAACAAGAACATACTGTGAATGTGGCAGTAATTAATTTAACCGCTAATAAAACCAATTTGTTGAAAGGTGAAAAGACAACAATTAGTGTAAGCGTTTCAGGACTGGAAGGCGTGGACCCGGGTAAAAATAAGTATACGGTAGAACTGGAAAATCAATCTGCTCAAACAATAGCTTTTACCAAAGCAAGCGGAAATACCATCACAAAAAAAATTGAACAATCATCCATAAAACAAGGCAGGTTTGAATTTACTACAGGCATTATTGCCCTTACTTCGGGTTCATTTGCGGTGAAGGCAGTATTATTTAAACCGGCATCTAAAAATCCCTGTGTGGATGCTTATTATGACTGTGTAAAAAAGGCAGATGAGGAATATGCTTCAGATGCAAAAGGATGTACCGACCAGGCCAATGGCGATTTAAGATCGGCAGCCAACTGCCAGGCACCCTATATTAAAGTAAGGGAAGAAAAAAAGGCAGCTTGCCTGCAGGAGCTTATTATTTGTATGAAGGATAAATAATTTGATATTTATTTTGTGTGAAAGATGTAAATAATTTCCACAATTGTATAACAATTAGTCAGGCGGATGGACTGAAATTTGGTTTTCACAGAAATACCGATCTGTACTTAGCATGTAAATAATGTGGATGTGATTGTAGAAGTCAGCATACAATAAAGTATCAACTATGTTCAAGCGTTTAATACTATTGCCACTGGCATTGTTCATCTTTATCTCAGCATATGCTCAGAAAGTTACACCCTGTGGTTATATCATTCCTCCAAAGTCGCTTAGTTCCAAATTTGCATCGGTATATGAGGCAAAAGAAGTTGTAAACAATATGCTGAGTAGTATACAATGGCAGGAAAATTTTAGCCTGCGTGAAGTAAACGGTATGCAGAATGCTTATGCAACCATCATCAATGGTACCCGGTGGATAGTGTACGACAATAATTTCCTGGAAGATATTGATGAATATGCAAAAACAAAATGGGCAAGTATGAGTATTGTGGCGCACGAAATGGGCCATCATTATTACAATCATGTGGTAAGTAACCGCGGCAGCAGCATTCCTTTAGAATTGGAAGCAGATGCATTCTCTGGTTATGTAATGCAAAAAATGGGCGCTACGCTAGATCAGGCGCTGGCTGCCATGTCGGCCATTGGTACGCCCACCGCAACTTCAACACATCCTGCAAAAGCAAACAGGCTTTCGGCAATAACCAGGGGCTGGAATGCTGCAAAGGAAAATAAGGATGCGGGCACTGCAAACACCGGTACGCAAACAAACCCAGGCAATACAGGCAACCCAACCAACCCCCCCAATCCTCCCGGCCCGGGCAGCACACAAACAAATGCGGATAATGATCCTTCCTGGATTGCACTATACATGCAAAGCACAAAGGATGAAACGGTACAACTAAGCGACGACGGAAAAACATACCAGCCCGCAGTGATAAAAGCAGGAGGGGCCTTTGTTTTTAAATTTGAAATTTACCAGTATGGCTGGTTAAAGCTTCCGTATTATAATGGCTACCGCACTTACAAACTTTTGCATGGAAAGGATTATACCATTCTGTATAACAGGAGAAATAAAAACTGGACAGTTGTAGAAATACCCGAATAAAAGAAAAAAATGTGCCCGTACCAATGGTATTTAAGCAGGGTAATTACCAGCAACAAAATTTACTGTCTTTTGCACCCACACCCATCAGCCGCCAGCTGCGTAGAAATTAATAGGCCTTTATGAAGTTTTTGTTTGCAGTTATTTTATAAATTTTAGAAGTATGTTTTGGCAGTATGTCTTGGTTTTTGTGGGCGCTTTGTTGTTTGATATTGTTCCCTTCCCGTTCTTGCCGGCATTTACCATCATGACTTTTTTGCAAATAAAATTTCATTTAAATACCTGGCTGGTAATTATAATTGGCGTGGCAGGTTCGGTTTTAGGAAGGTATATCCTTACTTTATATATACCGTTAATATCCGGCAGGTATTTTAAGTCGTCAAAAAATGAAGACGTTCAGTTCCTGGGGCAGAAAATGAAAGAGCATAAATGGAAAGGACAGCTATTTGTACTTGCTTATTCCTTATTACCACTACCCACCACCCCCTTGTTTTTAGCCTGCGGCATGGCCAGGATAAATGCATTATATATTATACCGGCCTTTTTCATAGGTAAATTTACAAGCGACTCCATTGCGGTACATCTGGGCAAATATGCCTCGGAAAATATTCAAAACTTACTTAAATATTTGTCTTCGTGGAAGTCAATTACAAGTATCGTATTCTTCCTGTTACTTATCAGCGCACTTTTATTTATTGACTGGCGTGCATTAATACAAAAGAAAAAATTGCAATTGAAGTTTAATATATTGAAGTAAAAATTCCTTCTATCTTGGTTAAGGCCACAAATGCTTTTTGTGAGATTTTTAATTTTGGGTTAGTTGCATCCCATCGGGTTTCGCATAAAATACCGGTAAATATAAAATGATCATTTGCGAAAACCCCCGCGGAGAGAAAACTGTACGTTTGTTATTTAATGATTTATGTAGTGAATACCTTGCGCCATCGGTGAAAAAATTACCAGTAACTTTGATAGCAAGCCTTATATTAAAAGGACTAAAAAAATAAAATTATGAATTTCAGATTATTCGAATCTTCCGTTTATGAAAACAGGCGTAAAGTTTTAAAGGAAAATATTAAAATCGGACTGATACTTTTAATGGGTAATCAAGAAAGTGGTATGAATTATAAAGACAATTGGTACCCCTTCCGGCAGGACAGTTGCTTTTTATATTATTTCGGAATTGACCTTACAGGATTAGCAGCCATCATTGATGCGGAGAGTGGTGAAGAAACTGTCTTCGGCAATGAGTTAAGCATTGAAGATATAGTATGGACAGGGCCACAGTCAACCATTGTGGAAATGGCAGCGGCTGTTGGCGTTTCAAAAACAGCGCCTTATGCTGCTATTGAAAACGTTATCCGCAAGGCAATAACCAGCGGCAGACAAATACATTTCATTCCGCCCTATCGTTCAGAGAATAAAATAAAGATAGCGCAATGGTTAAACCTTGCGGTAAATGCAGTTACTGATGCTGCATCTGTACCCTTAATAAAAGCAATCGTAAGCCAGCGTTCTTATAAAGAAATTTGCGAAGTGGAAGAGATGGACAAAGCCACAGCTATCAGTGCGGATATGCACCTGGCAGCCATGCGTTATGCCAAACCGGGCATGAAGGAATATGAAGTGATGGCAAAAGTGAAAGAAACAGCTTATGCTAATAATGCCAGCCTTTCGTTTCATCCTATTGTTACCATTCATGGAGAAACACTGCACAATGTGTACAGCGGCAATACCATCAAAGAAGGGCAGATGGTATTATGCGATGCCGGGGCTGCTAACGATATGAATTATGCCGGCGACCTTACCTGTACCTTTCCGGCAGGCAAAAAATTTACTACAAAACAAAAGGAAGTATATGAAATTGTTTTGCATGCCCATAACAGTTCGGTGGCTATGTTGAAACCCGGCGTATTATTTAAGGATGTGTATTTGAATGCGGCACAAAAAATTGTGGAAGGCATGCAGCAACTGGGCGTAATGAAAGGCGATGCACAGGAAGCGGTTGCGGCTGGTGCACATGCCATGTTCTTTCAATGCGGCCTGGGGCATATGATCGGGTTGGACGTGCATGATATGGAAGATCTGGGTGAACCTTATGTTGGTTATACAGAAGTGCTTAAGAAGAGCACCCAGTTTGGCATGAAATCATTGCGCCTGGGCCGTGCCCTGGAGCCCGGTTTTACACTTACGGTAGAACCCGGTATTTACTGTATACCGCAATTGATGGATGCCTGGAAAGCAGAAAATAAGTTTGCTGAGTTTTTTAATTATGCTGCTTTGGAGCAATACCGCGATTTCAGTGGCATACGGGTGGAAGAAGATTATTTAATAACAGAAAATGGTTACCGGTTATTGGGAAAGAAATTACCAATGACGGTGGATGAAGTTGAATCGGTAAGGGAGCAAAGTTTATCTTGATCTTCTGCGTCCTTTTTTTAATCCCTTCCACACCCGTCCTTATAATGTCCACTTTTTTTCCAGCTTATTAAGCAGTGTACTTACTATCGACAATAATAAGCCAAATATAAAGGCCCACAGAAAACCTTCGATCTTTATACCCGGAACAAAATAATCTGCCAGCATGATAATGATGACATTGATCACTAAAAGGAAAAGCCCCAGCGTTACAATAGTAAGTGGCAGGGTTAAAATGGTGAGCAGCGGTTTCACAATAAAATTCAGCACCGCCAGCACCAACGCAAAAATAATGGCCGTTGCCATATCATTGATGTACACATGTGGCGATAAAAGTTTTGAAAGTACAAACACAATTACAGCAGTTATCAGGATGTTTACAATAAATCTCATAGAAGTGTTTTTAAATTGTTTAACAGAAGCTACAAGGTACTGTTTCTTGTCAACAGGTTTGTTACACAATTATCATAATTAGGGTGCTTTTTCGTTGAGCATTGAAAATTGAGCGTTGAATATTGGATATTTGTTTTTTTTTCGGAAATGCTCAATAAACAATGCTCAATGTATAATATTCAAGTTGAGCAGCATATAGACTTCCGCAGGGTGCTTTTCGCTATACTGCTATACCAGCAGTGGGAGTATGGCTTCCAGGTCGATCATGGATTCATTTAAAGGAGTTATTTGCCTGTCATGGAGTGCAGTGCCAAGCTTCCTGAATTCGTATTTTTCTTTAAATTTGGAGAACGAGTTTCGGATCATACGGAGTAATTCTGCTGTATCAATTTTATCTTCCAGGTCTATTACATAGGAGTCTTCTCCCACATATACCAATATCGTTTCATTTTCAAAAGTAAACCGGCTGCTGAACCTGAAGGCAATCCCTTTTTTTTCGGCGTTTCTTTTTTTCTGTACATCTAAAGAAGTTAAACTGAAAATATGTTCTTCGCTTCTTAGCGGCCGCGAAGGCTCATAATAATTCCATTCTGTAACAATAAGTTCGGTTTGTTCTATCAT
>JBDSXS010000229.1:0-6339 GCA_039926045.1 Ferruginibacter sp. | reverse complement strand
ATTAGGAATTAGGAATTAGGAATTAGGAATTAGGAATTAATGTGTAGCATATAAAATTAAAGAAGCTGTTTGAAAAGGCAGCTTTTTTTATTGCTGTTAAAATAATTGCTGCCTTTATCAGTAACTTTCCTTTTTAAAGATTGATATGAAATATAAAATAATAGCAGCAGTTTTTATTCTTTTGGTCAGCAACAGTTGCAGTACGGGTAAATATGCTGCCACTAATAAAGTGTATAAGAACCAGGCAAAGAATTTTGCAGGTGAAATAAAAAAACAACCTGCCGATATTGACAGCAGCAAGGCAGGACCCTGGGTGGGCACTACCAACTTTAGCATGCGCAGACCAAATTTTGTGATCATACATCATACAGCACAAAACAGTTGTGATCAAACACTGACCACTTTTACCCTCACCCGTACCGAAGTAAGTGCACATTATGTGATCTGTAAAGATGGTACGGTTCAACACATGTTGAGCGATTACCTGAGAGCCTGGCATGCAGGCGCAGGCAGGTGGGGTAATGTTACAGATATCAATTCTGTGTCTATCGGGATAGAACTGGACAATAACGGTTTCGAACCTTTTACCGAGGCCCAGATCAATAACCTGCTGATTGTTTTAAGGTCGCTAAAAAAAATGTACAATATTCCAACAGCAAATTTTATTGGCCATGCCGATATTGCACCGTCGAGAAAAGTTGATCCCAACCGGTTTTTTCCATGGCAGCAACTGGCAGCAAATGGTTTTGGTTACTGGTACGATATTACAAATGTGAACGCACCCGAAAATTTTAATGCCATACAGGCATTAAGGATCATTGGTTACGATACGAGGGATTCTATAGCCGCCATCAAAGCTTTTAAATTACATTTTGTACAGCAGGATTCTATACCTGTGCTTTCGGGGCAGGACAGGAATGTTATTTATGACCTGTATAAAAAATATTAGCAGTAAGCTTTCCGGGTATTATTGCAAGGCGACCATTTATTCTTTCTCTGCAAAAGTTAATAAAGAAGTAATCTGTAAATTAAGATGATGATGTAATTTGATAATTGCTTTTGCTAACTTTAACTTACAATATAACAGCATGCTTAAAAGATACTCAATCGGCGTTGTTTTCTTTCTATTCTCCTTTAATGCCAATGCACAAAACAGCCTGACGCTTCCCAATGGCTGGTCACTTTCCCCGGCGGGTAGAAGTTTGCCTTTGGGCGACCTTCCATTAAATATTGCAGTAAGCAATTCAAAACAACTCATCGCTGTTACCAATAACGGGCAAAGTAAACAAAGCCTGCAACTGATCAATGCAAAAACAGAACAGGTACTGGATAATATTGAAATAGCTAAAAGTTGGCTGGGCCTTAAATTCAGCAGGGATGAAAAGTATTTGTTTGTTAGTGGAGGCAATAGTAACCAAATATTGAAATATGCAATTAATGATAATAAACTTCAACTGGCCGATAGTATAATACTCGGAAAAGCCTGGCCACATAAAATTTCTCCTGCAGGTATTGATATTGACGATACCAAACAACTGCTATATGTAGTAACCAAGGAAAATAACTCACTGTACATTATTGACCTGGTCACAAAAAAAACTGTGCAACAGGTTAAACTGGGTGGAGAAGCTTATACCTGCTCATTGTCGGCAGACAGGAAAGAACTATACATTAGTTGCTGGGGCTGCGACAGGTTAATAATATTTGATACAGAAAAAAGAAATATTACTGCACAGATCGTGATTGGCGATAACCCTAATGATATTTGCATTACCAGGAACAATAAATATGTATACGTTGCCAATGCCAATGATAATTCTGTTTCGGTCATTGATATAAAAAAGCGGAAAGTTATTGAAACCCTTACTTCTTCCTTATATCCTGATGCACCTCCGGGCAGTACCAGTAATGGCCTGGCATTAAGCCCCGATGACAAAACTTTATTCATTGCAAATGCCGATAATAATTGCCTGGCAGTTTTTGATGTAACAAACAAAGGACACAGCAAATCAAAGGGATTTATACCCGTAGGCTGGTATCCTACCTGCGTAAAAGTTAGTGAAAAAAAAATATGGGTAACAAATGGAAAAGGCTTCACTTCTTTTGCTAATCCGGATGGTCCTACCCCGGTTAAACAAAAGGTAGATTTCCAGGGAGGGAAAAAAGAAAAAAAGGTACAATATATTGGCGGGTTATTAAAAGGAACTATGAGTATCATTGATATGCCTTCAGAAAAACAATTAAGCTTTTATGCTCAGCAGGTTTATAAAAACACGCCTTATACAAAAGAAAAAGAAATGGAGAGCCCTGGAGAAACAGGGAATCCTGTTCCGCAAAAGATTGGCGCTCCATCACCGGTAAAATATGTTTTCTATATTATTAAAGAGAACCGAACCTATGACCAGGTATTGGGGGATATAAAAGAAGGTAATGGCGATACCAGCCTGGTCTTATTTGGAGAAACAATAACGCCTAACCAGCATAAACTGGCAAAAGATTTTGTGCTGCTTGATAATTTTTATGTTGATGGTGAAGTAAGTGCCGACGGTCATAACTGGAGCTTGGGGGCTTACGCAACAGATTACCAGGAAAAAAACTGGGTTACGAGTTATGGTGGCCGTGGCGGAGAATATGGTGGCGAAGGCACAAGGAAGATCGCTAATAATAAAGGTGATTTTATTTGGGGAGCCTGTAAAAAAGCAGGCGTGAGTTACCGTACCTATGGCGAGTTTATAGATGATTATAAAGCGAACATCCCGGTTTTAGAAGATCATTTTTGTACTTATTATGAAGGCTGGAATCAAAAAGTGAGAGATACCACAAGGGTAAATCAATGGAAAAGGGATTTTGATTCCCTGGTTGCCATTAATGCCTTACCACGACTTAATACTATACGCCTGATAAATGACCATACCGAAGGTATGCGTAAAAACAGGCCCACGCCTTATGCACATGTTGCAGATAATGACCTGTCGGTTGGAATGTTCTTAGAATACCTGAGTAATAGCCCGGTATGGAAAGAAAGTGTGGTGTTTATCGTGGAAGACGATGCACAGGATGGGCCTGATCATGTAGATGCTCACCGGAGTACCGCTTATATTGCGGGCCCTTATGTAAAAAGGAGTTTTGTAGATCATACTTCTTACACAACAAGTGGTGTTTTGCGTACCATAGAATTGATCCTGGGCCTGTCGCCAATGAGCCAGTATGATGCCGGTGCAACGCCGTTGTGGAGATGCTTTACAGCCACTGCTGATCTTACAGCTTATAAAGCATTGAGATCAAATGTTGACCTGTCTGATAAGAATTTAGTATGGAATGAATTATCGGAGCGCTCGGAAAAACTTGATTTTTCTAAAGAGGACAGGGCGCCGGACCTGGAATTTAATGAACTGATATGGAAAGGAGTGAAGGGATTGAATGCAATAATGCCTGCTCCAAAAAGAGCGGCATTTGTAAAGCTGTCAGAGAAAAAAGATGATGATTAGATAACAGGCCTTAGCTTACCATCCACAGAATATTAGCATTTACCAACTGAACTGGCATGGGGTTAGTGGTTTTACGGTTGGCAATTATTTTCTTTAATACAGGTTCTTTTTCCTTACCGTTTACAAGTATTAAAATTTGTTTTGCCCGGTTTATTAGCGGCAACGTAAAACTGATACGGTATATATTTTTGTCTTGCAGAAAAACTTCTTTTACCAACCGCTTTTTTTCATGTAGTATTTCGTTGCCGGGAAAAAGCGAAGCAGTATGCCCATCGGTACCCATACCAAGCAGTACCAGGTGGAAGGCAGGTTTTTTGCTGCCTGTTATTTTTTTTATTTCTTTCTCGTACCTGGCTGCATCTTTTGCGGGCGTAGAGCCGGTGGGTATGGCAAAAATATTTTTACGGGGTATAGGTATATGATCCAGCAATGCCGCAGAAGCCATGTTGAAATTACTTTCGGTATCGGTATGCGGTACATAACGTTCATCACTGAAAAAGATAAATACTTTTTTCCAGTTGATATTTTTGCTGAATGGGGTGGTTGCCAGTAGCTGGTACATTTTTTTTGGTGTACTACCTCCGCTCAGGGCTACAATGAATTTACCATGCCTGGCAATATTTTTGTCATACGCTATTGTAAAAAAATGCGCAGCTGCAGTGCTTAATAATTGGTATGAACTATAATGAAGCATAGATTTTATTTTATCAGATCCACCATTTCCTTCCGTCATTTTTTAAAAGATCAGTTGCGGCTTTAGGGCCGGTGCTGCCTGCTTTATAGAAATGTAAACCTGTTCTTTTTTGTTTTTGCCATTCATTAAGGATCGGCATCACAATTGCCCAGGCCATTTCTACCTGGTCGTTCCTCATAAATAAAGAAGGATCACCTTCCATAGCATCCAGCAATAAAGCTTCATAAGCTTCCGGCAACTGTTCGGTATAACTTTCCCGGTAGGTGAAATCCATTTCAACATTTTTCAGCTTCATCTCCAGGCCGGGCACCTTGCTTTCGAACCAAAGGCTTATTTCATTATCGGGCTGAATAGTTATGACCAACCTGTTGGGATTGACATCTTCCTTAAAGATCTTATGTGGTGTATTTTTAAACTGGATAACAATTAAAGAAACCTGTTTGGATAACGATTTACCGGTTTGGAGGTAAAATGGAATATTTTCCCAGCGTTCATTATCAATAAAAAATTTACCGGCAAAATATGTTTCAGTAAAAGATGAAGGATCAACATTTTCTTCTTTACGATATGCCGGTTGCTTAACGCCGTTAATATTTCCTGCTGTATATTGTCCTCTTACAATATTTTTTTCTATTGTCTTTTTATTAAAAGGCCTGATAGCTTTGAGTGCCTGCATTTTTTTATTTCGTATCTCCGTTGCATCCAGTTTTTTTGGCGGCTCCATAGCCAGCACACAAAGCAATTGGAGTAAATGATTCTGGATCATATCCCGTAAAGCGCCAGCCTGCTCGTAATAGCCGGCACGGCCTCCCACGCTTACTGTTTCCGACACCGTTACCTGCACATGGTCAATAAATTGTTTATTCCACAATGGCTCAAAAATATAATTGGCAAAACGAAAGGCCATGATGTTTTGTACCGTCTCTTTGCCCAGGTAATGGTCAATACGGTAAACCTGCTTTTCGGCAAATCGTTTCGATAAAAAAATATTCAGCTTTTGTGCTGTCTGCAAATTGCTTCCAAATGGTTTTTCAATAATAATACGGTCAGCATCTTTATTTGTGGCAATTTTATTTTTATAAAGCTCCTCGCTGATGTCTTCTATAAAACGCGGCGATACGGAATAACAAAAAAGCCTGTTACAGCGTCGCCCAATTTTCCTGTCATAACTATCTAAAATTTTACCGAGAGCAATATATAAAGCAGCATTGGTAAAATCACCCTGCAGGTAATGGATACGGCTGCTGAAATTTTTCCATGCGGCATTATCTGCCTTGCCCGAGCGGCTGAATTGATTTATTCCTTCCAGCAAATGCTTTTTATAGGCTTCCTCTTTTACGGTATTATGATCAATGGCAGTTATAAAAAATTTTTCAGGCAGGTTGTCGGTAAGAAATAAGTTATAGAGGGCCGGGATGAGTTTGCGCCAGCAAAGATCTCCACCGGCACCAAAGATGATGATAGACTGTGCGGTTCTGTTTTTTTTAGGTGAGGCCATAATTTTTATTTCCAATCTGTGTGAAAACTTCCTGCTGCATCAATACGTTCATAAGTGTGTGCGCCAAAGAGGTCACGCTGCGCCTGGATCAAATTTGCCGGCAATCTTTCTGAACAATATGCATCAAAATAATTTAACGAGGCAGCAAAAGCAGCAGCCGGTAATTTATTATTTATACTGGTACTGCAAAGATCGGCTGCACTTTGTCTTAAAGTTTTCAGCGTATTTACAAATACCGGTGAGTGGATGATATTGCTGAGCTGATCGTCTTCCAGGTATGCTTTGCGCAGATCATTCAGCAGGGCAGACCGGATAATGCACCCACCCTTCCATATTCTTACAACTTCTGCTATGTTTACATTGTAGGCATATATTTTGGAAGCCTCGTGTAATAAATGTAATCCCTGTGCATAGGAAAGAATGAAAGCAAAATGCAAGGCATTCTTACAGGTATTGATCAGTTCTTCCTTATTAACTGCATTATGTTTTACATCGACTGCATATTCTCCGGCTGCGGCCACCCTTTCTTCCATCATGGCAGAAAGATAGCGCATGCTTACTGCTGCATCTATCACCGGAATGGGAATGTTCAGGTCCATAGCACTTTGACTGGTCCACATACCGGTGCCTTTTTGTTTGGCTTTATCCAGGATCATGTC
>JBDSXS010000228.1:0-3463 GCA_039926045.1 Ferruginibacter sp. | reverse complement strand
GTCCAATTCCCCTTGACCCTCCTGTAACTAATGCAAACTTCATGCGTGCTTTATATTTTGTGCTGATTAATAATTGCTATTTGAATTATGTTGTTATTTATCTCTTAAATCATTTTGCTGTCAGCCTGAGCTTGTCGAAGGCGGTAAAATTTCCTGTCACCCCGCCTTCGACAAGCTCAGGCTGACAGACCTTTAGGTTAAAGATTATACATTTCAAAGACTCAACTTCCATTTTTTAATCATAGAAATTAAAAGCAAGTGTTTGTAACTATATGAATCAGGAAGTAACCTGTTTGGTGTTTTTATCCAATTTGAAAGAAATAACCGGGTCAGATCTTTCAAAATATTTCCTGATCCTTTCCAGGTCCTTATACTTTGGTTCGTCTTCTATGAACTTAGGGAACACTTTTCTTATCTCGGTATAAATATGGCGTGTTTCGGTTGATAACCTGTCGGTACATTTTAAATAATCAATGGCCTGCAATACGGTCATCATCTGTATGGCCAGCACTTCAAAAGAATTATCAATAACACGCTTGGTCATTAAAGCTGCATTGCAACCCATGCTCACAATATCCTGGTTATCGTTGTTATTGGGTATGCTGTGCACATACATGGGGAATGACATGGTTTGATTTTCAGCAACGGTTGATGTTGCGGTAAACTGCATGCCCTGCATACCGAAATTAAATCCTAAAACACCCAGGTTTACAAAGGGCGGGAATTTTTGATTCAGTTTTTCGTTCAGCAAATAATTCAATTGTCTTTCGCTAAGCATGGACAATTTGGTGATGGCAATCTTTAATTTATCCATCTCCAGTGAAACATAATCGCCATGGAAATTACCGCCATGAAAAATGTTCTCATTCTCATGATCGATCACCGGGTTATCATTCACTGAGTTTAATTCATCCACCACTACTTTTTCGGCATGGCAGATGGTATCGTAAATGGGACCCAGTATCTGAGTAACACAACGTAAGGAATAATATTCCTGTACTTTATCCTGGAACACTTCCTGGTCAAGATTTTCGGGATTATACAAATACTCGGAGCGGCTGCGGATCATTTTACTGTCCTTTAAAATATCCCTAAGCTGGGCAGCAATTTTATTTTGACCCTTGTGGTGTTTAACTACATTCAGTTCATAAGAATAATGATCGTCAAATGCTTCCACTACTTCATTGATCATGGCCGATAACATGACCGACCATTCCAATAGTTTTTGTGCCTGGATGATATTCACCATACCAATACCCGTCATGGCCGAAGTGCCGTTTAAAATGGCAAGCCCTTCCCTTATATGAATAGTAAGCGGCTTGATCTTAAGTTTTGAGAATACGTCTGCCGTAGGTTGCACTTCTCCCTCATAAATAACTTCACCTTCGCCGATTAAAACCAGGGCAAGGTGAGCCAGTTGAACCAGGTCGCCGCTGGCGCCCACACCACCATGTTCAAAAATACAGGGCGAAACATTTTTATTGATGAGTTCCTTCAGCAGTTCAACTATTTCGGGATTAACACCCGAGTAGGCCTGCATCAAACTGTTCAGGCGGGCTATCATAACAGCCTTAACCAGTATGGGGCTCATTAAATTGCCGCCTCCCGAGCTGTGACTCCTGATGAGGTTATACTGCAACTGTAACAGGTTTTTTTCATTAACCTTATACTGGGCCATGGGCCCAAACCCGGTATTAATACCGTAAATCAGTTTATTAGAGGAGAATTTTTGCAAAAAACGAAAATTTACGTCCACTTTTTCAACCGTCAGCGTATCTAAAGAAACCATCTTATCCTTATATAAGATATCCGAGAAATTATCTAAGGAAAGAGCCCTATCTCCTACATGTACCATGATCCGAATTTTATCTGCATTATTATACTGGTAACTAATGGGGTAAAAATAGAATAAAGAATTCAAATTTTGATTTTTTGCCTGCCGATTATGAAGATATTAGCAATAGCATATAGAATAATTGTGGTTATTGGGTATTTTTTATTGTGGTTTATTTTATATTTTTAACCCCTAAAATAAAACCTCACTCATATGAAAAAAATAACACGTGTATTTGCCCTTTTTGCCATTTCGTTGGTCTCTTTACAGGTTGATGCTCAAAAAGTAAAGACGGTCAGCGGGAATGATGATGTATTAAAAACTGAATCAAGCATCAATATTGAGTTTGTTTATGACGGCTTGAGTGTTGGTAAGTATAATAATGAAGCAGATTATGTTAAAGCTAAAACGGAGGAGTATAATAAAAAGGAGCCTGGAAAGGGAGACACCTGGGCAGCCAGCTGGGCAAGGGACAAAGCCGCAAGGTTTGAGCCTAAGTTCATTGAACTGTTCAAGATCAACAGTGGCATGTCTGTAATGACTGATGCCAAATACACATTAATATTTAAAACGATTTCTATTGAACCTGGTTATAATATTGGCATAAGCCGTAAAAATGCAGAGATCGATGCTGAAGTATGGATCGTTGAAACTGCCAACCGCTCAAACAAGGTTGCTGTTTTTACCATCAATAATGTACCTGGTGGTACTGCTTTCGGTTATGATTTTGATACCGGATTACGTATTTCTGAAGCATTTGCAAATGCAGGGAAAAAATTGGCTAAATCGCTTAAGTAAATTTTCTAAAGTAAAATATTTACAAAAAGGCTTCCGGTTTGGAAGCCTTTTTGTCGTAATATTTGCCCGGGATAGTTTGCTTAACAAAAAATAACCATCTTTAATCTATTCTTTCATTATTCATCGGTTACACTTAAAACATGTTTATGAAAAAACTATTTTCCTTAAGTTTAATACTGCTTTTGTATTCAATAACCTTTGCTCAATTTAAACAAATTGCTGCCAGTAACGAATTCAATGAACCTCGTGGTTCTTCCGCTTTGCTTTTGATGAAAAATGGCAATCTCGTTTTAGCAGAAATTGGCCCCAGGGACAGCATCCGCATCCGGATCTACAATAAAGCATATCAGGAAATTGCCGCTACTTCTTATGCCATGCTCAATGCTAAGAGAACATCTCTTTCGCTAAACAAAGCGCTTGAAATAAATGGTGAGGTAGTTCTTTTTGTAAATGCAACCGAGGAAAAAACATGGATCTTATATCGGGTAATTATTGATCCGAATTCGGGACAGGTAAAAAACGAAAAATATCTTCTTGAATTAAAGCCTGAAGCCAGGAATGAATCAAGCGCTGTGTGGCGGGGCAATTTTAGCATAAGTAAAGCGGCTGATAGTGATGACTATGCCATTGCATACTGTAATAATTACCAGTCGGAAAAGGTTAAAACGATTAAGGTCATCCTGTTTAACAAAGAAAATGTTGAGGTTGTCCGGTCATATTATGAAACTGCTGAAAAAGAGTTTGAATCGCTGACATTCAGGGGCCTGGTGGTTGTTAATGCTGAAACAGCAGCACTGTTGTTTATGGGGTATCCATGGAAAGACGGAGACC
>JBDSXS010000227.1:0-4760 GCA_039926045.1 Ferruginibacter sp. | reverse complement strand
TCGTAAGACTGCAATTTTATTCTGATTCTCTGTGACATATAAAAAGAACTTTTAAAATCCGTTTTTTAATTTGGAGTGCAAAGGTAAGGGTTGGAAAGTAATTGGCAAAGGAAAGTAGAAAGTTTTTCTACAATTTTCATGAATACTTACATTATTCCCTCTTTTTAAGGTAAAACCGTAACCGTGAGTCCCCGAGGCATGTTTTTTTTCTCAAGCGGAATGATTATTGTGTCAATTCTCCCATCCACAAGTCTATAAGTATGAAATATATACACCTCTTTTTACTGATAGTGATCCCATTTACGGGTTCATCTCAAAAATTACACGCTGATCTTTTTATGGGTATTGCCAATTACCAGGGCGATCTGCAGGGTAAAAGATTTACCCTTAGCCAGTCTAAACCGGTTATTGGCCTGGGCGCTTCTTATGATCTAACTAATAAATTTATTGCCAGGGCCGGCTTCTTTTATGGTAAAATTGAGGGAAATGATAGTAAAAATAAGAATGGAAAAGGCATTGAATTGCGCAATCTTAATTTCAGCTCCACCATTACAGAATTTAATGTAGGCCTGGAATACAATTTTTTTGACCTGGGTTACCACGATATTTCTCCCTATGTTTTTGCCGGTGCTGCTGTATATCACTTTAATCCCTATACAAAAGATGCTGCAGGCAATAAGATCTTTTTAAAACCATTGAGTACAGAAGGCCAGGGTTTGCCGCAGTACCCCGACAGAAAACCCTATAAACTTACCCAATTTGCCATACCATTTAGCGGGGGATTAAAATTCGCATTATCGGAAAACTTACAAGTGGGTTTAGAGATCGGTTTCCGGAAATTATTTACCGATTACCTTGATGATGTGAGCATGAATTATGTAGATTCTGCTACACTTTATGCTGAGCGGGGTGCGCAGGCTGTTAACCTGGCTTATAGAGGCGATGAGGTAGCCGGGGGGCCATCGTACCCGGCCGACGGAGCCCAGCGGGGGAATCCAAAATTCAAAGACTGGTATTATTTTTCCGTTGTAAGGGTTAGCTACAGGCTAAATAATAGAAAAAGCAATAAAAATGGTTTAGGCTGCCCGGGCAGGTTGTATTAAAAATTAATCTCTTTTTTCAACACTTGCCCCGCTACTTACTGATTTAACTACATTAGCGGCCCCATGATAACTGATCGATGCACCGCTGCTGGCCGTAGCATTTAACTTAATGCTGGCATGGACTTTAGCACTGGCACCGCTGCTTACACTTACTGTGGTATTTTCGCTCAAAAGGTCCCAGGATTTAATGTCTGCCCCGCTGGAAGATTCAGCATAATAAGACCTTGTCTTTCCATGTAAACTTATAGTGGCGCCACTGCTGGCATCTGCACTTACTTCAGGGGCATCCACTTCTGTTTTGATCTCAGACCCGCTTGAGGCCTTGAATACCAGCTTATCAGTGCTTACCAAAGGCTGTTCTACCATTACATCTGCAGATGAAGAGGCATTTATTTTCTTTAATGAAGGAGTTGTTATATAAACCTTCATGTGAACATCAGAATAATTGTGAAGCCCTTCAGTATATATTTTTAAAGTGCTCCCTGCTGTGGTGGTTTCAATATACTTCATGATATTATCATCGGCTTCTATCACAACTGAAGTACCAGTGCCTATTTTCACTTCTACTTCAAAGTCTCCCGAAACATTGATCCCATCAAAATTACCTGCCGGGCGGGTTTGGGTGATAAGCTTTCCACTGCCGGTAGTAGAGCGGCATGAGGCTATTGTAACAAGGGTAAAAAGCAGGAATAATATGTGTTTCATTTGTTAATTTGTTTAATCCTGGCCACATGGAATACCCATGCGATAATTATTCTGCCTTGTATCCAAAATTACGATCATGGGCATTTCATGGCAGTTAATTTGAGCAAATATAAAAAATTGTAACGTTAAACTCAATCATATGCAACTAATAACATCCAAGTATTACCGATTAAATTTTTATAGTTAATTTATCGGTATTTACCAAATGCAACCCCACAAAGCTTCCCACGAATTTCAGCCACCCACATCACCTTATTATGAAATTCTATTTGGTATAATTATTTACCTTCGCAACTCTATGACAGAAAAAATACTTATCCTCGATTTTGGCTCGCAATACACACAACTTATTGCCCGTACGGTACGGGAGGCAAATGTTTATTGCGAGATCATCCCTTACAACGCAGCAATAAATTACGAACCTGGCTTAAAAGGCATCATACTCGGCGGATCGCCATTTTCTGTTAATGAAGAAAATGCCCTGCAGGCCGATATAAAAGCCATGAATGCCAAAGTACCTGTTCTGGGCATTTGTTATGGTGCACAGGTAACTGCAAAAAATTATGGCGGCAGGGTTGAAAAGAGTGAAAAGAGAGAATACGGCCGTGCTATTCTTACAATTGAAAAAGAAGATATCTTGTTCCAAAATGTGCCTGCCACTTCGCAGGTTTGGATGAGCCATAGCGATACTATCAAAGAATTACCAGAAGGATTTGATTTGCTGGGTACCACGGAAAGCATTCCGGTAGCGGCGTTCAAACGAATGCAACCCCCTCCGCCCCCTGAAGGGGGAACCAGCGAAGATAGTAGCGATGCAGGGCAGCAATATCCGCTCTATGGTTTACAGTTTCACCCCGAAGTATACCACTCTGCCGAAGGCAAAACCATTATAAAAAACTTTTTGGTAAATATTTGTAATTGCAGCCAGGACTGGACCCCGGCGCATTTTATCACCGATACAGTTGCAGCACTTAAACAACAGATCGGCAACAAAAAAGTGATCATGGGATTAAGTGGCGGCGTGGACAGTACAGTTGCGGCTACATTGATACACAAAGCCATTGGCGATAATCTCTTTGGCATTTTTGTTGACAATGGTGTTTTGCGCAAAAATGAATTTGAGCAGGTTTTGGAAACCTATAAAAAGTTGGGCCTGCATGTAATTGGTATTGATGCCAAAGAACATTTTTATAAAAAACTGGTTGGCAAAACAGATCCCGAAGAAAAACGAAAAGCCATTGGCGGCGGCTTTATTGAAATATTTGATGAAGAGGCTCATAAAATTGAAGGTGTAGAATTATTGGGCCAGGGAACCATTTACCCCGATGTGATCGAATCGCTTTCAGTACATGGACCTTCTCAAACCATTAAATCTCACCACAATGTTGGCGGGTTGCCGGATACCATGAAACTTGGCCTGGTTGAACCGCTGCGTTCATTATTTAAAGATGAAGTAAGGCGTGTTGGTGTGGAGCTGGGTATCCCACATGAAATGTTGTTCCGCCATCCGTTCCCCGGTCCCGGATTAGGCATCAGAATTTTAGGAGAAGTTACTGCAGAAAGGGTACGGTTATTGCAAGATGCAGATGCTATATATATAGATGGCTTAAAAAAATATGATCTATATGCAACTGTTTGGCAGGCTGGAACCATCTTGTTACCGGTGAAGAGTGTTGGGGTAATGGGTGATGAAAGGACTTACGAATTCACTGTTGCATTAAGGGCAGTAACATCGGTTGACGGTATGACGGCTGACTGGGCACATTTACCATATGAATTTTTAGCCGATATTAGTAATGAAATAATAAATAATGTACCGGGTATTAACCGTGTGGTTTATGATATCAGCAGTAAACCCCCGGCTACCATTGAGTGGGAGTAAGGGGGAATGAAGAATTAAGAATGAAGAATTAGGAATTAGGAATTAGAGATCAGGTTAGACTTTAGATTTATAAATATGGATAAGAAATTTATTGGAATACTTCTTTTACTAGTTACATCATTGGGCCCTGTTACCGGCTATGCCCAAAATGAGTTTACTAAAAAACCCCCGGTTTATAAAGTGGGCATTTTTGCCCCACTTTATCTTGATTCTGTTTTTACAAAAAACACGTTCAGGTACAGGCAAACCCTTCCCCGTTTTATTATGCCGGCAGTGGATTTTGTACAGGGTGCTTTAATTGCATTGGATAGCTTACAGGTAGGTGAAGATTATATAGCAGCTTCTATTTACGATTCTAAATCATATACGCAGCCTGTTGCTGACCTGATCCGCAATAATAAATTAGACAGTCTCCAGTTAATTATTGGCAGTGTTAAAGATGAGGAATATGTATTGCTTGCAGATTTCGCATTACAGAAAAATATTCCTTTTATATCGGCTACCTACCCCAATGATGGAGGTGTTACCGGAAATCCTTTTTTAGTGATCATGAACTCCACGTTAAAAGCCCATTGCGACGCAATATACAGTTACCTTGTCCAAACCCATGGAACCGATAAAATTTACCTATGCCGCCAAAAAGGAGCACAGGAAGACATGGTAGCATCTTATTTTAAAAAGATCAATGAACAGGACGGCAAGCCATTACTCTCCATTGAAACATTAAATGTAGATGATAATTTAAATGCAGCTTTTCTCAGGTCAAAATTAGACAGTAACCGGAAGAGTGTAATAATCGGCGGAAGCCTGGATGAAACATTTGCGGTAAATATTGCAAAAGCCTGTTTTGCCCTGCAGAAAACATATCCACTTACACTTATTGGAATGCCCAACTGGGATAACTTTTCTGCCCTGTTCAACAAAAAAGAACTGGCAGACCTTCCTATCTATTATACCACGACATATTATAATGATAAAACGGACGGCTTTAGCAAAGCCCTAACTGCTGCTTATCATAAAAAATATAAAGGTAAACCAACTGATATGGCATTTAAAGGTTTTGAATCGGT
>JBDSXS010000226.1:0-7442 GCA_039926045.1 Ferruginibacter sp. | reverse complement strand
AATGCGGCCTTGCTTTCATTCGTCTTCGAAAGCCTTTCAGTTATTATCAGCAGCAATATGGCACCGTAATGTATGGGCTTAATAAGCTTTACCTGTTGATGGAAAAACAGCATAACCGGGGCCAGGATGGGGCTGGCATTGCTACGGTTAAATTAAATACTGAACCTGGCTATCCTTTTATGCACCGGTTGCGTAGCGGAGCCAATCAACCTATTGCCGATCTTTTTGCACAGATAGGTAAAGAATATAATGAAGTAGAAAAATATCAACCGGATATTAAAAACCATCCCGGCCTCATGAAAGGTCATCTTAATTTTTTAGGAGAGGTTTTGCTTGGGCATTTACGCTACGGCACACAGGGTAAAAATAATGCAGAATTTTGTCACCCTTTTATAAAACGGCACACCATACCATCCCGCAACCTGGCATTAGCAGGCAATTTCAATCTCGTAAATACAGAAGAACTTTTTGCATTGGTGAATATTGATCCGGGCGAATTTCAACGTCAGAGCGACCTCGCAGCCATGATGGAAGTACTGTATCATTTTGTGGTTAAGGCCGATGAAGCTTTTCCGGGGCATATGGATATTGTAAAAGTTTTAAAAAAAGCCATCCCATTATTTGACGGTGGTTTCAACTTCAGCGGCATGCTGGGCAATGGCGATGCTTTTGTGATGAGGGATGCACACGGAATACGTCCTTCTTATTATTATATACACGACGATGTGATCGTTGCCGCCAGCGAAAGAGCAGCCATACGTACTGCTTTTCACCTGGAAGAAAACGAAGTACAGGAGCTGATGCCGGGCAATGCACTCATCGTAAAAGCTGATGGAAGCTATTCTTTGGAGCAGATTGTTGAACCCAAAGAAAGAAAAGCCTGCAGTTTTGAACGAATATATTTCAGCCGCGGAAGTGATGAAAAGATCTATCGGGAAAGAAAAAAATTGGGGCGGCTCCTGAGCGATACGGTGTTAAAAGCCGTTGATTACGATCTAAAAAACACCATTTTTTCTTTTATTCCCAATACCGCTGAAACCGCTTTTTATGGCCTGATAAAAGGCGCTGAAGAGTACCTGAATAAAATAAAGATAGACCGGATCATAAGCTGGGGCAAAGATTTTGATGAAGAAAAGTTGACTGAAATGGTTAACAGGCGGATCCGTATTGAAAAGATCGCCATTAAAGATGTAAAGCTACGCACATTTATTACTGAAGACAGCAGCCGTAATGAAATGGTGCAGCATGTATATGATATCACATACGGAACGGTTAGAAAAAAAATAGATACGCTGGTTGTAATTGATGACAGTATTGTTAGGGGCACTACTTTAAAAGAAAGTATCATCCGCATGTTGTCCAGGCTGGAACCAAAAAAGATCATTATAGTTTCCTCCGCACCACAAATACGTTACCCCGATTGTTATGGTATCGACATGAGTAAGATGGGCGACTTCATTGCTTTCAGGGCGGCCATTGAACTATTACAGGAGACCGGTCAGCAGGATCTTTTAAATCAAATGCTGAATAGATGCAAGGAAATGCAGCGCAACAATCAACTGCATACCGAAAATATTGTACGGCAGCTATACAAACAATTTACACCTGAAGATATCTCCGCCAAAATTGCACAACTGATAACCGCAGCTGATATTCACATTCCAGTAAACGTTATTTACCAAACCATTGAATCGCTTCATGAAGCATGTCCAACCAATTTAGGTGATTGGTATTTTACGGGTAATTACCCAACGCCTGGGGGCAACCGTGTGTGCAACAAAGCCTTCATGAATTATATGGAAGGAAAGAACGTGAGAGGATATTAAGTTTTGATTTTATAGTTACCGTATTGTTTTGAGGAACATTCCGTATAAAATTTCTTACCT
This sequence comes from Ferruginibacter sp., assembly GCA_039926045.1. Classification (GTDB taxonomy): domain Bacteria; phylum Bacteroidota; class Bacteroidia; order Chitinophagales; family Chitinophagaceae; genus Ferruginibacter. The sequence continues at coordinate 5,556 of JBDSXS010000226.1, read as the reverse complement.
CTTTTTGAAAACCTCACCCAGGGTAAAATAGCCTTACTTAAAAATTTCATTCAGCAAGCCGGCTAAATGCACCCCTCCCTTTAACAACTGTTGATTAACAATGTCAATAAATTTAAAATTATACTTGTAGTCTAAGTTTTCATCAGGTTTTATATCTGCATAAATTTTTTCTGCAAACTGGTACGACTGCCAGATCCATTCGCTTACCGGCTCTGCCTGCCATGCCTTTCTTTCAGTTTTGGTTGAATAATTGATGGCCGCTGCATATTCTGTATAACTCAATTGTTGAAAATCTATAAGTTTTGAGTCCCAAACTGTATGCAAATTAGATGGGTCTTTAAACCAGCTGACTTTTATTTTATTGCCCCCCAGGTCTTCATACCTGCCAATGTGCATAGGCTGATGAATATCGCCTACAATATGTATCAACAGGCGCAAATACAAAACCTTTTTATCCTGCTCCAGGTCTTTATTTTTAAGCTGCTCAGTCAACCAGTTTATTTTTGTGTAGGCATCGGTAACTGTATCTGTGGCTAAATAAGTTTTTAATGCTGTTTCTGTTAATCCGGCTCTTAAATTAATGTAATGCCAGTTACCCAGGTATGAGTAAGCTGGGTCTGATTTTATAAAATCGGGCCAGTTGCTTGCCATGGCAACGGACTCGTTACCCAATATTTTAAAAATTTCTTTCTTCGTATGTTTGGTAAGGTATGAATCGGCAACCTGGCCCACAATCCGGTGGCCCAATACGCCCCATGCCATACTACAAAAAGGCAGGTATAGAAACAAAGCAAAAGCTGTTGCCTTTTTAATCTTGTTGATCATTTTGAATTTTATTTTATTTTCAAAGCTAACTTAATGCTGTTGATTATGTATAGCCTTTTGTAAAGTATTCCTTTATTCCAATACCTCAAATAATAATACCTGTGCCTTCTCCAGAACAGTAAAATTATTATCTGCAATAAACAACAGGGTTTTATGACCATTGGGTAAAACCGGGCCAAAAGTTGCACCTTCTATATTATCTGTATAAATACCGAGGTCATCCATATTCAGTACTAATGATTTTAAAGCCGGGGTAAAAGACCGGTTATTTTGAAGTGCCATCAAACTTATATCTGTAGCTCCGTTCAGGTCGGCAATAAAAACTTTTATGGTACAGGGTAGTCTTCCCGTGGAAAACGAGCGTTCTGTCACCAATAGTTTATTATTTCCCAGGTTGAGTATATCGGGTACACCATTAATTTTAAATTCAGATTCCGGTTTAGCGGGGTAGGCAACCGACGCTAATTTATAGGCATATTGGGCGATGTTTCTTTTACTTCTTGTATCAAATTTTATGATCCTGATAAAAGTATTGTTGTCAACTACATCGGCCCTGGGTCCATCTTCATATAAAGGCTCCTCCACACTTACATAAAGGGTTTTGTAATTATCGGCATAGGTAATTCCTTCAAACACACTGTTTCTGCGAGGGCCCTTTTCTGTCAGCTGCATGTTCAGGTTCCCGGGTAAAATAAAACTGTCAATATATTTTCCCTGCGTATCAATGAGAAAAACAGCAGGGTTTACCAATACCGTGTCATTTGTTTTTACGATCCTTTCGCCTTCGCTGCTCCAGGCCAAAAGACCATTTTTAGCGTTATAACGAATCGCTTCAGGGTCCGGGGTTTTATAACGATCTTCTTTGCTGTTTGGATAAGTATTTCCATTGGGTTGTAAAATATATCTTACCCCTGTAATGATCAGGCTGTCAATTCCTTTTGCCGTTAAATATATCTTAGCTGTATAAAAACGGGCAGGGCCTTTTTCGCTTCTGTCGTCACTGACAAGATAATACAGATCCTTTTCAGGATCGTAATCGATCCCGGAGAGGCCACCAACAGTAGTACTTGCATATTTATAATTGAACGGGATCTCATACCCCCCTAAATATCTTAAACTATTAATCCCGGTAGTTATTTGCGCTGCCCTCTTTGTTGTATTGCATGAAATTAAAAACAATAAAATAGAGCCAAGTAATAATATACGAAGACCTGAGTTTTGCATAAGCCTGTTTATGTAAAGTTGCGGAAGTTTGGTTTTACAATTGCAGGATTATTTAAAATTTTTATACTTTTATAAAAACAGGCACTTGAAAAAAATTTTTATTATACGACACGCCAAGAGTGACCAGGGATTTTTTGGTAATGATTTTGAAAGGCCGCTTAATGAAAGAGGCAGATCGGATGCGCCGGTGATGGCAAAACGTTTGTTGGATAAAAAGATAAAGATCGAAGGTTTGGTCTCCAGTCCTGCAGTAAGGGCAAAACAAACTGCAGAATTGTTTGCAGAGACTTTAAATATGGCGGTGGTTGATATCTTTTTTATCTCTGCCTTATATCATGCACCCTCCGAAGAATTTTATGAAGTAATTGCCAGTTTGCCTGATGCGCTGAATTCTGTAGCCATTTTCTCACACAACCCAGGCATAACCTATTTTGTAAATAGCCTAAACACAAATACCAGGGTTGACAATATGCCTACCTGTGCTGTTTTTGCAGTAGAAGCAGATATTGTTCAATGGGTAGAATTTATGAAGGCAAAGAAAGATATTCTATTTTTTGATTATCCCAAGAAATGATCGGGTGCCCCGTTCAGTTTAAATTTTACCAGTTAAACAACCAAACAATTAATTTTTTCGTTTGTATTACTATAGGCTGGTGCGTAGCTTAGCTTTATTCCTTAATTATGTAACAAGCAGTTTATGAAACTATTACTATTGTTTTCAGCTATTTGCGTTTCGCTAAATAGTTTTAGCCAAAAAGGAGATTATTTAATAAAAAATAACGGTGATACAATTTGGGGGGATATAACACTGAAAAATAAAGTTTTTTATGTGAAAGGGGCATCTGTAGCAGGCATTAGGGCTGAAGATATAGTCAAAATTAAAAGTGAGAATTTTAAAGGCAGCACTGTTCTCCGCTGTAACCTGCAACTATACACTGATAACCTGACCGATTTGGAAATAGGTTATATGCCAAGAAACAGCACAGATACTGTATTAATACTTGCCGAGATCTATAGTACACCAAAAATTAATTTATACTATGGAACAAGTAATTTCAGAACACAATTTTATTTTTATAAAACGCCTGCTGATCCAAAACCCATTCAACTGATAGTACATTACTATTTAGATGGGGGGCTTGACAACTATTATAAAGACCGGGGAAAATACCGCGGAGACAGATCCAGAATAACAATTATTGAAGACAGGAGTTATGTAAACCAGTTGCGTGGCGTTATGGGTGGTTGTAAAGAAATTACAGAAACTATGTGGGAACTCTTGTCTTACCGGGATTATAGTTTTAAACAGGTTATTAAAAAATACAACAGGTGTAATCAGTAGTTATGCTATGCTCAAAAAGCTCAGCCAATCTTATTTTTTTTGTTGGCTAAGTAAACACCACTGAAGATAAGCAACGCAGCGATAATTTTATACATCGCTAAATGCTCATGCAAAAAAAGCATAGCGATCAATGCTGCAAACACAGGCTGGGTATAAATATAAAAACCGGCAACGGAAGCTCCCAGTATTTTTATCCCATACAAATTAAATAAATACGCCAAAAATGTACCGCTTAAAACTATAAGTCCCATACTAGTGATATCAATAGCTGTATACCTATCCCATGGAATTTCAGTAAACTCCACCCATCCAAACGGAACCACCAGGAATAATCCAATCGTAAAGACCCATCTTAAAATAACTATTGGATCATATTTAAGCATCAATGGTTTTACCAGGATAAAATAAAAAGTGTAAGAAACAGCATTCACAATAATAAATATGTCACCAAGCAGTACATTGTCACCGTCTCCGTAACTATCTTTTGCCAAAACCAGTACCAGTGCCCCCAAAATACCCAATGCCAGGCCGGTAACTTTTAAAAGCCCCAGCCTTTCTTTTAATACCCAGGCGGCAATAAAAACTATTAATATTGGTGTAATCAGCAATAGTAATGCTGCATGGATAGGATAAGTAAGTGAAAGCCCTTTTAAAAAAAATAATTGATTAATGGCGATCCCGGTAATGGCACAAAGCAGCAGGCGCATTCTGTCTGCTTTTTCTATTTTAATATTTATAGGTTTCAATAAATACAAAACCCAGAACAATAAAACGCTTACACCTACCCTAACTATATTAATGCCGAAAGGCTTTGCCAATTGTAAATTGGTAAGGTGTTTTACAGCTGTAAGATTGATCGCAAAAAACAGGTTTGTAAAAATTAATGCTATATGCGCTATGGCTCTTTTGTTCAAATAATTTTTTTAATGTGCAAAAATAAGCGAATAAAAAAAGCTATTGCACTTTTACATACAATAGCTTTATACTTACTAACCCAATAAGTAATCATTTATACGTCGTTAAGCCGACTGCATTTCTTTGATTTTTTCCCTTATCTGTGCCTCTATTTCATTTGCCATTTCGGGATTATCGATCATTAATTGCTTTACCGATTCCCTGCCCTGGCCTAATTTATCACTATTGTAACTAAACCAACTTCCGCTTTTTTGTATGATCCCCAGCTCAACACCCATATCTATGATCTCACCCACTTTGGAAATACCTTCACCATAAATAATATCAAACTCTGCCTGGCGGAAAGGTGGTGCCACTTTATTTTTAACCACTTTTACTTTTACATGGTTCCCGATAGCCTCATCGCCATCTTTGATCTGCGCCATGCGACGAATATCCAGGCGTACAGAAGAATAGAATTTCAAGGCATTTCCCCCGGTTGTTGTTTCTGGGTTGCCAAACATAACCCCTATTTTTTCACGCAGCTGGTTGATGAAAATGCAGCAGCTATTTGTTTTATTTATGGTAGCCGTTAATTTTCTTAATGCCTGGCTCATTAGCCTGGCTTGCAAGCCCATCTTGCTATCGCCCATTTCCCCCTCCAGTTCACTTTTTGGAACCAATGCGGCTACTGAATCTATAACCACTACATCCAATGCGCCGGAAAGAATTAAGCGGTCGGCAATTTCCAAAGCCTGCTCACCATAATCAGGTTGAGATATCAATAAATTATCAATATCAACACCCAGCTTTTGTGCATATACACTATCAAAAGCATGCTCAGCATCAATAAAGGCACACATACCACCTTTTTTTTGCGCTTCCGCAATTACATGGATGGCCAATGTTGTTTTACCCGAACTTTCAGGTCCATATATTTCTACAACCCTTCCTTTGGGTAAGCCTCCAATTCCGAGTGCCATATCCAGGCCGATTGAACCTGTTGAGATAACCTCCTGCTCAACAATCCCCTTATCACTCATCAACATTACCGATCCTTTGCCAAAATCTTTATCGATCTTGTCCATCGTTAATTTTAAGGCTTTAAATTTTTCTGTTTTTTCTAAATTGTCTGTTTTGCTCATTGTCTGAAATTTTAATTGATGTATCTGATTTTGCGTTGTAAATGTAATTTCAGTACCAAAGATAATCGTTTAATTTTATTAACACTAATTATTTTAGTATTTTTTTGACAATTTTTTTAGTTGTGG
>JBDSXS010000225.1:0-15839 GCA_039926045.1 Ferruginibacter sp. | reverse complement strand
CCCTGGGCATCATACTGCTTTAATTTTTCTATCACTTCCCAAAAATCATTTTCGTTGACCACGCTTTGCACGCTGCTCCAGCCGCTTTCTGCCAGTGGAACAACCGTTGGACTTTTCATCCCCGGTAATAAAGAAAAAATATTTTCCAGTTGGGTATTGGGTGCATTCAGCATGATGTATTTATTGTTCTTTGCTGTTTTGACCGAGTTGATCCGCATCAACAATTTTTCAAGCAGGGTTACATTTTCTTCAGACAGATCTTTATTAGCCGTTAATACAGCTTCTGATCGCAGGATCACTTCCACTTCTTTAAGTCCATTGGTGATTAATGTACTTCCGCTGCTCACGAGATCGCAGATCGCATCAGCCAAACCAATACCGGGTGCTATCTCTACCGAGCCACTGATCTCATGTATCTCAGCATCTATTCTATTTTCATCCAGGTATTGTTGCAGGACGCCGGCATAAGAAGTTGCGATCTTCATCCCTTCCAGGTCAGCAATAGATCTGTAGGTTAAAGATTTGGGTACTGCTATACTTAAACGGCATTTACCAAAACCCAGGCGAAAAATAAGATCAATATCTTTTGCTTTTTCCAACAATACATTCTCACCCACAATACCAATATCGGCAACACCATCAAATACATACTGCGGAATATCATCATCCCTTAAGAAATAAATTTCCAACGGAAAATTTTCGGCAACGGTCTTTAACTGCTTGTGGCCATTGTTTAACTGGATACCACATTCCTTTAAAAGTTTAACGGAATCCTCGTACAATCTCCCCGATTTTTGAATAGCGATCTTTAACATGTTCTTGAATTTAGCGCAATAAAAAAGGGCTCACTTTTCAGTAAGCCCTTTTAGAATATGATTGTTATACATATATCAACATAGCTTACCCGGTGGGAAAGTATGATGATGATGTATGTTTATGATTTGTTGCATTATTTACACAAAGTAAAGACTGAAACATTGGTTTACCAAATAATATTTTATTTAGTAGTGTCTCAGTTTGAAAAAAGCTGTCAGCCTGAGCTTGTCGAAGGCGGGTTACGAAGATGTAAATGGCTTCGACAAGCTCAGCCTGACAATTAATTTTAAATTATTATTTTCAAACTGAGATACTACCTTTTATTTTTATCCTGTTATTTTACCGGTATAATGCTAATTGCACATCCGCCACCAGGTGCTAATTGCAGGCTTAAAACCGTTTTACTGTCAACAACCTGTTTGCTGATCACATAGGCAGCTGGATTTTTCTGGTAGTCTGCCCCAGGTGCATCCGCATAAATAATTGCCTGGTATTTTTTACCGGCATCTAAGAAATCAAGGTTAACAGTGGTGTTCCTGCTTTTCTCATTTGTTATGGATCCAACAAACCATTTAGGGCTTCCTTTTGCTTTTCGGGCAACTGTAATATATTCGCCCGGTTCTGCTTCCAGGTATTTACTATCATCCCAATCCACAGCCACATCTTTAATGAATTGGAAAGCATCCATTTTCTTTTCATAGATCTCGGGCAGGTCGGCGGCCATTTGCAAAGGGCTGCAGATCGTTACATACAAAGCCAGTTGTTTTGCCAATGTTGTGTGAATGGTTTCTTTTTTATTCTTATCCCAATAATTTAATTCGAGTTGAAAAATTCCCGGTGTGTAATCCATCGGGCCGCCCATAAAACGGGTGAATGGCAAAATAACATCATGGTTTGGTTTATTGCCTTCACTCCAGGCATTGAACTCCATGCCCCTTGCTGCTTCGCAGGCCAGCCAGTTTGGATAGGTTCTGCTAAGCCCTGTTGGCCGAACAGGTTCATGTGCATCCAGCATAATTTTATACGATGCTGTTTTCTGCGCTACCCTTACATAATGGTTCACCATCCATTGCCCGTCGTGATGTTCGCCACGGGGAATGATATGACCCACATAGCCCGTCTTTACTGCATCATACCCATTATTTTTCATGAAGCGGTAAGCCGTATCCATCTGGCGTTCATAATTGGTTACCGATGCCGAGGTTTCGTGATGCATGATGAGTTTTACTTTTTTAGATGCAGCATATGTATGCAATCCTTTTACATCAAAATCGCCGTAAGGCGTTACAAAGTCAAAAACATTTTCTTTGTACTGGCCAAACCAGTCTTCCCAGCCTACATTCCAGCCTTCAACCAAAACTCCATCAAAACCATTTTTTGCTGCAAAGTCAATATAACGTTTTACATTGGCCGTAGTCGCACCGTGCTTGCCGCTGGCACTGTCCCAACTGGCTTTGCCTACATGCATCTCCCACCAAATTCCAACATATTTTGTTGGTTTGATCCAGGAGGGGTCTTTGATAACAGAAGGATCATTCAGGTTAAGAATAGTATGTGAGGAAAGGATATCAGTTGCTTTATCAGAAACCAGGATGGTACGCCATGGTGTTTTTGCAGGTGCCTGTAAATAAGCCATATTACCCAGGGCATCGGGTACCAACACAGATGATAATGTATAATCTGATTTATCAATGTGCAGGTTCATGGCAGGATAATTTACCAGGGCTGCTTCATGTATATTAATGTATAAGCCATCCTTTGTTTTTAACATTAGGGGCGTTTGCACAGCATCTTTATCAAAGAACTGGTGTGCATAGATATTGGCCGCGTATTTAGGGTCTTCGGCATTTACTTCACTCAGCTTTGTTACATTGGGAGAAAATTCGTTGCTGTCATAATCACCGGGGATCCAGAATGCTTTATGATCGCCGGCGAGATGAAAAGCAGTGCTTTCCTTTGATAAAATAAAATGGTTAAGGTTCTTCTGCTGTGGAAATTCATACCGGAACCCTACCCCATCATCAAACACTTTAAAAATGATATTGTAGGTGATGGCGTTTTCTCCTTTTTGTGAAAGGCTGATCTTTAACTGGCTGTAGTTATCCCTGATCTCTTTTACATCACCCCAAACAGGTTTCCATTTGCTATCAGCATTGGTTTGTACAGAAGCTGTCACCATCAAATTTTCTCTCAGTGATGGCAATGCTGAATTATTCATGGTTTGTTTTATCTCAAAACCCATGGTAGATGGAAGGATAATTTCCTTGTTCTTATACGAAACTTCATACACAGGTTCACCCTTGCTATTCAGCCAGAAATTAAGCTCTATGTTTTTATTGGGGGATCTTACATTTGTTTTGGTTTGTGCAAAACTTAAAGTATTACACAGGATAATGGCAAAAGCAAATACAATTTTTTTAAATAGCATATCAATCAGTTTAGAGGGTAAATCTACTAATTAATGTGTATCTTTTACACAGTTATTTGTTTTTTATTTAAAAAAGATTGATGAGGATACCGGCCGATCAAAAAGATCCCGAAACTGCTTTTATTTTGCGGGAATAAAAATAATTGTCTATGTTTATGCAAACGATTGCATAAAATTGAGCTTAAAAGTTACCATTGCAGATATTGCTAAAAGCCTGAACACTACGTCAGCAACAGTTTCCCGTGCATTGAACAACCACCCTGCGATCAGCTTAAAAACAAAAAAAAGGGTTTTACGCACTGCTGAAAAATTGAATTACAGGCGGAACACAGTCGCCTCTGCCTTAAGGTCGGGACAAACAGGTATTATTGGTGTTATTATCCCCAGTGCAGAGATCAATTTCTTCGGATCGGTGGTTCATGGCATCGAAAATATGGCGAACCAGCATGGCTATAATGTTTTGATCTATCAATCCAATGAATCATGGGAACATGAACAAAAAGGGATAGAGACATTCCTGAATGCCAGGGTTGACGGCATCATGGTTTCCATGGCCAAAGAAAAAAATGACTACACCCATTTTTTAAATGCAAAACATGCAAAGATGCCGCTTGTTTTCTTCGACAGGTCGAATGATGAACTTGAAATTGATTCTGTTTTAATTGATGATCATAAAGGAGCATATATTGCCACCACACACCTTATTGAACAGGGTTACAAAAGAATTGCCCACATATCGGGCCCGCAGCATTTAAAAATATTTAAAGCAAGGTTTGAAGGATACAAAGCTGCACTGAAGGATAACAGGATATCCTTTGATCCCCAGCTGGTTTTTAATGGTGATGTTTCCATTGATTCCGGCAGGAATGCGATACAATATTTATTAAAACTGGCCAAACCACCTGATGCCGTTTTTGCCGTTGAGGATTTTACAGCTTTGGGAGCCATCAAAGAATTAAAACTGAACAACATTTCAATACCCCGGGACTTTGGCATAATAGGTTTTGCCAATGAGGGTTTCGGTGAACATATAACCCCTTCGCTATCTACCATTGACCAGCAAACCGTAAATATGGGAAAAGAGGCTTTTCAACTGATGATGAAAATGATAAAAGAAAAAGGAATAACAAGAACATCAGTTATAAAAAAAATTTTAGAACCCATTCCGATATTCAGGAATTCTTCTTTGAGAAAAAGGTAATGTATAGCAGGCCAAATTTTTAATACGTTGAATCATGAACTGTACTAAATTTATTTACTTTTTGATCGGACTTAGTTTCCTGTCACTTACCGGTGCAGCGCAAGAACGTAAAAAAATAAATTTTGATGATAACTGGAAATTTGCCTTGGGCAATGCCAACGATCCTGCAAAAGATTTTAATTACAGTATTGTTACCATTTTTTCCAAAACAGGCGCTGCACAAAAAACAGCCATTGATCCAAAGTTCAATGACAGCAGCTGGCGTAAACTTTCAGTGCCACATGATTGGGCTGTAGAACTGCCGTTCTTCAATTCAAAGAGTTTCGATGTACAATCTCATGGTTATAAACCTGTGGGCGGTGATTATCCTGAAACGAGCATTGGCTGGTACAGGAAACATTTTACAGTTGCCCGTTCAGATTCGGGACAGCGTTTTCAAATTCAGTTTGACGGAGTTTACAGGGATGCATCTTTTTGGGTAAATGGTTTTTACCTCGGTAATAATAAGAGTGGTTATGTTGGTGCCTCTTATGATGTGAGTGATTACCTCAATTATGGAAAAGAAAATGTATTAGCCGTTCGGGTGGATGCAACACAGTATGAAGGCTGGTTTTATGAAGGAGCCGGTATTTACCGACATGTGTGGCTGAATCAATATAACCCTGTCCATTTGGATGAGAACCCGGTATTTGTATATACCGATGTACAAAAAAATGCAGCAACAGTTTATGTAGAAACTACTGTTCAGAATGATTCATATGCTATTTCAAATATTTCTGTATCAGCTATTATTACAGACCGGGATGGTCATGAAATTGGAGAAACACTCCGTCAACCGGTTTCGCTTTCAATAAATGAAAAGAGATCAGTTAAGCAATCCCTGAAAATTATCAACCCAAGATTATGGTCTTTGGAAGATCCTTATTTATACCGTGTTATTCCTGTTGTAAGATCGGGCGGAAAAATAATTGATACAGATAAGATCCGTTTTGGAATACGAAACATAGATATCACAAGCAAAGGTTTATTCTTAAATGGTAAATACATAAAAATAAAAGGGACCAACAATCACCAGGATCATGCAGGTGTTGGCAGTGCCCTACCCGATTATCTTCAGTATTACCGTATCTTTTTATTGAAACAAATGGGCTCCAACGCTTATCGTACCAGCCATAATCCTCCAACAAAAGAATTGCTGGATGCCTGCGATAGCCTGGGTATGCTGGTAATGGATGAGAACAGGTTGCTTAACAGCAGTCCGCAATACCTGCATGATCTAGAGTGGCTGATCAAACGTGACAGAAGCAGGGCTTCCGTATTTATCTGGTCAATTGGAAATGAAGAAGGTTGGGTACAGGCCAACAGTACCGGAAAATTAATTGCAAAATCACTGGTTGCAAAACAAATGGAACTGGATCCCACACGGGTAAGTACTTATGCTGCAGACATGGGCAATTATCTTAATGGAATAAATGAAGTGGTACCGGTACGCAGTTTTAATTACCGGCAATTTGCTGTTGCAGATTATCATAAAGATCATCCAACACAACCGATCATCGGAACAGAAATGGGTAGTACCGTTACAACACGTGGACAGTACGTTAAAGATTCAATAACAGGTTATGTTCCCGACCAGGATATTACTGCTCCCTGGTGGGCAAGTACTGCAGAAACCTGGTGGAAACTTGCCGAACCAAATGATTATTGGTTAGGTGGCTTTGTGTGGACGGGACTTGATTACCGTGGTGAGCCAACACCATTCACCTGGCCCAATATCAATTCGCATTTTGGCATTATGGATGTATGTGGCTTCCCTAAAAATATTTATTACTATTATCAATCCTGGTGGACAGACAAAGATGTGTTGCATATTTCACCACACTGGAACTGGCCTGGTAAAGAAGGACAACCTATTGATGTGTGGGTGAACAGCAATGCAGATAATGTGGAGTTGTTTTTAAATGGAAAAAGTTTGGGTAAAAAAGATATGCCACGCAATGGCCATTTGAACTGGATGGTAAATTATGCCCCCGGAAGATTGGAAGCTGTTGCATTTAAGAAAGGTAAAAAGCTTCAAACTAAAATTGAAACAACGGGCAAACCTGCGGAAGTTATTATCAGTCCTTATAAAACTACCATGTTTGCTGATGGAAAAGATGCAACTGTAATAAATATAAGTGTTCTTGACAGGCAGGGGCGTGAAGTACCTGATGCGAATCAACTCATCCGCTTTTCAGTACAGGGGGATGCCAAAATACTCGGGGTAGGTAATGGCGACCCAAGTAGCCATGAGCAGGACAAATATTTTGATACTGTTGCACAGCGACATTTGTTCAATGGTAAATGCCAGGTTATCCTTCAATCAGGAGTTACATCATCCGTGATCCATTTTGAAGCAAAGGCAGACAGTTTGTGGACAGGTGCAACAGATATCATGACCATACATACCGGAACAACCACAAATGTGAATGCATCAAACAATACTTTTCCGGTACTGCCATTTAAAGCCACAGCAATTGATAAAATGTTAGGCGCAGATATTTCTTTCTTACCTGAACTCGAAAACAAGGGGATGAAATTTTATGACCTGGATGGAAAAGAAAAAGATGCGATCAACATTTTAAAAGACCATGGCTTGAATTATATACGGCTCCGCATTTTTAATGACCCGGCAAGAGACAGTGGCTATTCTCCTAAAGATGGATTTTGCGATCTGCAACATACATTGCAAATGGCCAAAAGAGTAAAGGCAGCCGGTATGAAAATATTACTTGATTTTCATTACAGTGATTACTGGGCCGATCCGCAAAAGCAATGGATGCCTAAAGCATGGCGTGGTAAGTCCATCAGTGAATTAAAACAGGCGGTATATGATTATACAAAAATGGTGATGCAGGCTTTAAAGGACCAGGGCGCTTCACCTGATATGGTTCAGATCGGCAATGAGATCAATCATGGTATGATTTGGCCAGATGGCAGCGTAAATAATTTTGACAGCCTTGCTCAATTATTTTTTGCGGGGGTACAGGGTGCAAAATCAGTTTCTCCTTCAACAAGCATCATGCTACACATTGCACTGGGTGGACAAAATGATGAAAGCAAATTCTTTATAGACAATATGATCAAACGTGGCGTTCCATTTGATGTGATCGGTTTATCATACTATCCCAAATGGCATAATACATTGTCCGACCTGCAATATAACCTGGATGATCTTTCACGGCGCTACAATAAAGATGTGATCGTAGTAGAATATTCTCATATGAAAAGGGAAGTGAATGAATTGTCGTTCAATGTAGCCAATAGCAGGGGTAAAGGAAGCTGCATCTGGGAACCATTGAGCACCTGGGAACGTTTTTTTGAAAGGAATGGCAAAGCGAATGAGTTGCTTTTGATTTATGACGAGATGAGTAAGAAATATTTGAGATAGGGAGATGGATACTGGATGCTGGATGCTTGATACTTGATACTGGATACTTGATACTGGATACTGGATACTGGATGCTGGATGCTGGATGCTAATACAAACGCTTCATGATAAAAAAAATAATTTCAGTTTTTAAAGAAAAGTTTGCAGAAGAGCCGGCTGTATTCCGTTCGCCCGGAAGGATAAATATTTTGGGTGAACATACAGACTACAATGAAGGTTTTGTTTTACCTGCAGCCATTGATAAGAATATTTATGTAGCCATTACTAAAAGAAATGACGACCAGGTTCATTTGTTTGCCTGCGATTTTAATGAAAGCTTTACAACAGTCACCGGGAATATAAAACCGGTATCTATGCAATGGCCCAATTATATTTTGGGTGTTGTAGACCAGTTGCAAAAACAAGGGCATACCCTAACCGGTTTTAATTTAGTGATAGATGGTGATATCCCCATTGGTGCAGGCCTTTCCTCTTCTGCTGCTGTAGAATGTGCCGTGATATTTGCCTTGAATACCGTTTTTGACCTGGACTTAAGCAGGATACAAATGGTTCCGCTTGCACAAAAAGCCGAGCATGATTTTGCCGGGGTTAACTGCGGCATCATGGACCAGTTTGCCAGTATGTTTGGCAAAAAAAACAATGCGATAAAATTAGATTGCCGTTCCCTGAATTACGAATACGTTCCCATCAAACTGGATGGATATCAAATTGTATTATTCAATACGAATGTTAAACACAACCTGGCTGCATCGGCATATAATGAAAGAAGGCAGCAATGTGAAACAGGCGTTTCCATGATCGCACAAGATCATCCAATGGTAAATAGTTTGAGGGATGTAAATATGGAAATGCTGAAAGATCGTGTAGAGGCTGCTGACAAGTTGATTTTCAGGCGCTGCAAATATGTTGTACAGGAAAACGAAAGATTGCTGGGTGCATGTGAAGACCTGAAGCAGGGAAATATCAAAGCGCTCGGCGCAAAAATGTACCAGACACATAGTGGATTGAGATACGACTATGATGTAAGCTGTAAAGAACTTGATTTCCTGGTTGACTTTGTAAAACCGAATGATGATGTTGCCGGTGCCAGGATGATTGGTGGAGGTTTTGGTGGCTGCACCATCAATCTCGTTAAAGAAGATGCAGTTGAAAAACTGGTAACATCTGTAAGTACAGCCTACCAGGAAGTCATGGGACTGTCTTTAACAACATATAACGTATCAATTGAAAATGGAACTGAAGCATGTACCGGATCAACACAAAAAGATAAATGATTAACCAATTCATAACCGTCAAAATTAAATTGCTATGAGCTCCTTACAAACGAAAGATTACCTGGTCTTCCTGCTTTATTTTATAGTTGTTGCAGGTTATGGTTTTTGGGTTTATTATAAAAAAAAGAAACAAACCGTTTCTGCTTCCAATGATTTCTTTTTGGCCGAAGGGTCGCTTACCTGGTGGGCCATTGGTGCATCATTGATAGCTTCTAATATTTCTGCAGAGCAATTCATAGGTATGAGCGGGAGTGGATTTAAAATGGGGCTGGCCATTTCAGCATATGAGTGGATGGCTGCTATAACGCTGATCATTGTTGCTGTATTTTTTATCCCGGTATATCTAAAAAATAAAATTTATACCATGCCGCAATTTTTAAACCAGCGGTATAATGGCACTGTTGCCATGATCATGGCTGTGTTTTGGCTGTTGCTGTATGTCGTGGTAAACCTGATGTCGATCCTTTACCTTGGTGCACTCGCCATTCATGGTATATCAGGATTGGACATAACGATATGCATTGGCTTATTGGCTGCATTTGCGATCTTCATCACCCTTGGCGGTATGAAAGTGATCGGTTATACAGATGTGATACAGGTTTTCTTTTTGGTATTGGGTGGTTTGGTTGCCACTTATATCGCCCTTAACCTGGTTGCTGAAAAATCAGGTCAGACCGGCATCATCAATGGTTTTAACCTGCTTACATCAAAGGCTGATGATCATTTCCACATGATCTTTAAAAAAGATAATCCAAATTATATGGACCTGCCGGGGCTATCGGTCTTATTGGGCGGATTGTGGATAGCCAATCTTAATTACTGGGGTTGCAATCAATACATAACACAACGTGCATTGGGCGCTGATCTGCCAACAGCCCGAAAAGGAATTTTATTTGCCGCTTTCTTAAAATTATTAATGCCTGTTATTGTTGTATTGCCGGGTATTGCAGCTTATGTATTGTACCAGCAAGGCATGTTTCAAACAGAAATGCTCGACTCACATGGAATTGTAGATGTTAACAAGGCATATCCCTCTGTATTGAACCTGTTGCCTACCGGTTTAAAAGGTTTGGCATTTGCAGCACTCACTGCGGCCATTGTTGCATCGTTGGCAGGAAAAGCAAACAGCATTGCCACTATTTTTTCATTAGACGTTTATAAAAAGGCGATCAATAAAAATGCTGATGAAAAGAAATTGGTTTCAGTTGGAAAAATAGCCGTTATCATTGCTATGCTTCTAGCCATTTTATTATCAATGGCATTGGGCGAAAAACTGATGGGTGAAGGCAAGCAGGGCTTTCAATATATACAGGAATACACGGGGTTTGTATCGCCCGGTATCTTTGCCATGTTCATCCTGGGATTTTTCTGGAAGAAGACAACATCCAACGCGGCATTATTTGCCATCATTGGCGGTTTTTTATTTTCGGTGCTCTTTAAGTTCTTACCGGGTATGGTGGACCTTTCATTCCTGGCCTCGTCAGGTTTTTCAAAAGCAAATGCAGCAGGCGTTTTTGAAATACCTTTCCTCGACAGGATGGCTTTTGTATTTATACTTTGCATTGCAGGCATGTTTATCATCAGCAAGATCGATAACCGCAGGGGAGTTAAACCGCATGCACTTGAAATTGACACAACCATGTTTAAAATGAACCCGGCTTTTGCAGCAGGCGCATTGATCGTTTGCGGAATATTGGTTGCATTGTTCAGTTTGTTTTGGTAAGTTAAATTATGTGATACGATGATTAACGGCATTACAGAAGCCTGGTTTGGAGATATTGAGAACAAGACTGTTACCGCATATACCATTACTAACATAAATGGCGTGCAGGTAACGATCATTAATTATGGAGCCACCATAACCAGGATCATAACACCCGATAAGAACGGTACAGCCGGAAATGTGATCATTGGATTTGATTCGCTTGAAGGTTATTTACAAAACGGCCATCAATATTTTGGAGCCATAATTGGCAGATACTGTAACCGTATTGCCAATGCACAGTTTTCATTGGATGGAAAGGAATATCATTTAGCGGTAAATGATAAAACGACAAGTTTACATGGCGGATGGAAAGGCTTTGATAAAGTTTACTGGCAAATTGAAAAGCAGGATGAAAGCAGTTTGAAATTAACCTATCTAAGTAAGGATGGCGAAGAAGGTTATCCTGGCAATTTACATGTTGAACTGATCTATACACTTAATATCGATAATGAATTAATAATTGATTACAGCGGCCATACCGATAAAGCCACCCCCGTAAATTTAACAAGTCATTGTTATTTTAATTTATCTGCCGGAAAAGATCCAACCATTTTAGATCATGAATTAACCATTTTTGCAGATCATTATACAACCGGGTTGAATGAAAGCGCTGCAGCGCCAATAGCATCTTTAAAAAATACGCCGCTCGATTTCAGGGTATCCAAAAAAACAGGAAAGGATATTGGCAAACTCCCCGATGGATACGATCATAATATGGTGCTGAACAGCCCTGGCGGTAAAGCTGCAGTATTATACGACCCCGCTTCAGGCCGGCTTATGGAAGTATTTACAACAGAGCCGGGCCTCCAGTTCTATTCAGGAAATTTTTTAGGCATGACGATAACAAATACAACGGACCAAAGCAAATACATAAAACATGCTGCCCTTTGCCTGGAAGCACAACACTATCCTGATAGTCCAAATGAAACGTTGTTTCCCAATACAATTTTAAGACCGGGAGAAATATACAGGCAAACAACCGTGTATAAATTTTCGGTAAAATAAAAAGCATCGGGACATAAAAATGCCATCAGCTGGTGGGCGGATGGCATTTTTTATGAAACAATAACCAAGATTAGTTAATAGTAACCGTTTGTAAATTTTCATTTAGTGTTACGGTACGCATGCCGGCTGTGGTTGGCGTCTTAAAATTATTGCCTCCCTCCCATTTAATTGGTCTTGGGGTACCGAGTGCCTGGCTTTGTCCGCTGTTATCTTCATAATCAAAAGCTCCCCATGCATTACCTGCTAAAAACTTAATTTCTTCATTGGCATCTAATAGCAGGGTTTTTGTCCAGATACCATTGCCCAAATAAGTCATTTGTGGAGAGTTTGCCGGATCCCAATCTGGTACACCGGTCATACCATTTCCAACGATCCTCATTTCAGTACCCGGACTGGTGAAATATTTTATATTATCCCTGTCGCGGCCATCCCATATTAACCTGTAACGTCCGGGAGTTGGATAATCATTAAAGTTAGGGCCATTAACCTGTAACGTACTTCCATCCCCGCCAGTTGATCCATAACTCCTCGTTTCCGATACAGTCTGGCTTCCGTTATCCCATGCATCATTATCAATCATTTTCCATCCGCCCGAAGTGAAATTGGTAAGCCCTACAAAAAGATTTGTACCTGAATTTCCCATGGCATATGTTGGAAAAACACCTGGTGGATTCCAACCTGCACCTGTAGCGCCTCCCACAAAACCCATCCGGCCTGCCATAATATTATACTGCAATGTGGCAATGTTAACTGATATCCTGTAATAGCCTGCAGCTGGCACCGAAAGATTTGCACCACTACCTGATAATACACCACCTGAGCCTCCGTAATTTACATTCCAGCTACGGCCAATAGTTATTTTAAACTCTGCATTGGCCGGTAAATAAATATAGATGTAATACATTTTATTAAATACACCCGGACGAAGGTCACGAATTAATTCAGGTGCTGTTGGCGGATCCCAATCGCTACCATTTCCTGTTGAAGCCTGGTAACCACCGGGTAGGTAAACTCTTAAAATCGGAACATAACTTGTTATTGTAACATTTACCACATTAGAATAAGATATGGCTCCCAATGCAGTTACTGCCTTAATTCTATACTCAACCTTACCAGTATTACCACCGGGAATACCTGAATTTAATGCAGTAGCATTCATTTCACTTTGATTTAAAGCCAAAGTATATAATGAAGCTCCAACAGGAATTTCAATAGGCGCAACAAAATTCTTTGTTGCTGAATCGTATTGCAATGTATAGGTCACAACACCCGGATAACCTTTGAATGCTGCAGTCCACGAAAAAGTATTAGAGAGTAATGCGGCATTGGGTAATGTAACAGTAACGGCAGTATTGGCAGTTACCAGCATTGCCGGATCGGGGAAAGGAGTAACCGTTATTTTTAACTGGTTACTCATGTATCTTTCATTATTATTATTATAAGAAGATATCAGCCTTACATCCATAGATTGTGCAACGCCCAGCTTAAATCCAAGACTCAGCAGGATCGCATTCAGTTCTCTTCCGGTAAAAGAAGTATTTAAAGCACCGATCACAATCTTGGTTTTTTCATTGGCAAAATTCTTTCCCGCAGAATCTATTTCCAGGATATACTTTGTTGTTGCCGAATCGTTGGAATACTTTGGATTGGTCCAGGAAAAAGTGATCACTGCATTGTTTGAATCTGCAAGCACCGGTACAACAGTGGTAGTTGAACTCGTTAAAACCGGTGATACACCCAATTGATATATAGGCAATGCTTCAACTTTTGTCAGATTGTCAACTTTTTTACAAGCTGAGAAGATGATCATCAAAGCCAGTAATGCCGAAAGAAGTTTTGAAATTTTTTTCATAAAAATTTATGTTAGCAATCGTTTAAATTATTGTTTAGTCAGTTTATAAGTTCCTGTTTGAAAGTTAATTTCAACCTTATAAATACCTGCTCCCGGGGAAGGGAACTGCGGATCAGCATCCTTTTTCTCAAAATCGCCTGAGAGTTTTGCTGTTCCATCTATAGCATGGTATTGAGTACTCCAAACACCCTGTGTCTGAATTAATTTATAACCGCCTGTTGCATTGAAAGTGATTGTAGCCTGGTAATGTAATACATCGGTTATTCCTGCTGCTCTTGTAAATTGTTGAGAATTATCATAAGGTGGCGGCAAAGGATTACTCCAGCCTGATGCTACTGCATCACCTACTATCCATAATTTACCATCGGCATACTGAAAAGGAATAGGGTTTGGGGTTCCGGGCGGCTCAACTACAAAATCAAGATAGTTGTTAATACTTATTTTAATAACATTGGAATAAAGCGGAACACTTCCATTTAGCAGCGTAGATTTAATTCTGAACTCTATGTTATGAGACACACCTGACTGCAATTCCATTTTTGTTAAAAAAGTATTTACCTCTTTTACAGTTAGTGTTACACTCAGGTTATTACTGATGGAGCGTTCCTGCCTTTTTGGATTGGTAAAGTTAGCCCCGGCGGTATCTACCTGTAAGATATAAGTAACATTTTGTGAACTGTTCCCTGTATTGAACTGGTAGTTTGGATTGGTCCAGCTAAATGTGATGGCCGGGTTATCTTTATTAGCAATTAATAAAACCATGGGAGCAGTTGAAGAGGCGGTAAGCACCGGGTTGGTACCTCCCTGGAAATAAACCTTGTTCTCATCTTTCTTGCAGGATAAAATAAAAGCTGCTGTAAAGATCGTTCCAACCAGTATTTTTAAAATATTTTTCATAAAAAACAATTTTAATTATTTCAGATTAATAACCTGTGTTTTGCGTTAAGTTAGGATTAGCAACAATATTAGATGCAGGTATAGGAAACACATTATATTTTGCATCCACGGCAGTACCGGAAGATACACCACCTTTCCAGGGCCATAAATAAGTACCCGTAGTTAATAATCCATAACGTACCAGGTCTGTACGGCGATGCCCTTCCCAATACAATTCTCTTCCTCTTTCATCAAGTACATATTGTAAATTTAATTGGCCTGCTGAAATGTTACCGCTTGTATTCCCATACGCCCTCGTACGTATGGCATTCATATAACCCAGGGCAGTTGTTGCATCACCACCTGCACCTGCACGTAAGACAGCTTCTGCATAGATCAAATACATTTCTGATAGCCTGAATACAGGAAAATCAATATCGGAAAATTCCTTCTTTGAATCTGATACCGGGCCACCATCAGAACGAACGTTCACATATTTTTTTACGTGTGGTCCCTGGTCAAAATTGCTGATATCAGTAATGGTTAACTGTGCCGGGCTCGTACCATATTTTGAAGTCGTGAACATGGCCCTTTTATCAGTAGCTCCAGTATTATCCGAAAAAAGATTAACAAATGCAGAAGTGGACCTATAACCTGACCAACCACTACTTACACCATATTCTGTAGTTTCAGTACCACAAGCTGCATGGGCCATGAAAGTGGTGTTGCCATAGGCCTGGGTACGCAATCCATCGCAATTAATGGCAAACATAAATTCATCTTTGGCTTTATCATTATCAGCCATAAATACTCTTGGGTAACCGGTATATAAGGAATACGGGGCAGCAATTACTTTTTTGGCGTAGGTAATGGCATCGGTGTATTTGGTTGCACCTGTGTATGTACCTGCATTAAGATACATACGGGCCAGTAAAGCCCATGCCGCACCCTGATCTACCCTGCCATATTCAATTGTTTTTACCGGGGCAAGTTCTGCATCAATCGCTTTAAGCTCTTTTTCAATGTACAAAAACAGGTCGGCACGGCTTATTTCTCTGGGTAAAGTAGTACCAATCAGATCGTCTTCCGTAATAAAAGTAGATTTACCGAACAGGTCCATCATTACCCAGTAATTATAGGCACGTAAAAAACGAACTTCAGCTACCGATTTTTTAATATCTGCAGCATCAGT
>JBDSXS010000224.1:0-7217 GCA_039926045.1 Ferruginibacter sp. | reverse complement strand
ACTACATGGCGGGCCTGTTCATCCAAAAGTTTTTTTACTTCATCAGCAGGTAAGGTCAGCGAGTTTTTCATCTGCATCCTTGTATGGATGTCGTATTGAACAGAAGGGTTTTCTGCAGTTTTAAGATCAGTCCTCATTTTTTCCAGTTCCTCAGGTGTATCAAAAGCATAATAAGCAAAGCCATCTTTAACCAGTTGCTCTGCATATTGCCGGTAAGTTTCTTTTCGTTCACTTTGCCGGTAAGGGCCAAATGAACCACCGTGCAGTGGGCTTTCGTCAGGTTCAATGCCACACCATTTCAGGCAATCAAAAATATATTCTTCGGCGCCTGCTACAAAGCGGGTTTGGTCGGTATCTTCAATACGTACAATAAAATCTCCCCCATGTTTTTTTGCGAACAGGTAATTAAATAAAACGGTACGTACACCGCCTAAATGTAAACCGCCGGTTGGGCTTGGTGCAAATCGAACTCTTACTTTACTCATAGTTTGCAAAGATAAGTTGAGATAAGTCTTTAAAGAGTAATGCTATAAAAAAACCGTCACACTAAGGCGTGACGGTTGCTATATAGGAAAACCAAAATTAATGAAGTATAATAACTCTTGATGGCCTGCCATCAATAGAGAGTGTTGCCAGGTTATCGCAGGTACCATCGCCAAAGTCTATAAGAGCAAAATGGTTTGGTCCCTGAACTTTTAATTTGCCTTTGTCAATATTTGCACAGGCAGTTTGCTTTCGCAAGGCTTCCAGCACAGTAATCACCCTGGTTGCCCCTGTAGAGTTTGTAACGGTATGATCGCCGGTTATTGAAAAAATATCATCAGTATTAGTAGGTGTGGCAACACCGGCAATTTGTGTAATGTACCTCATGCCGCTATGTAACCAATATCTTGCATCGGGAGCTGTGATCTTTCCATTTTCAGTTCTCCTGGTCCAACTCCTGGTACCAGGGGTACTTGTATTGGTCCATGTGTAAGTTCCTTCTATTTTATACAGGTTTTTATAATAGTTATCAAAGGTCATTACAGCGGTGCTGCCCGGCCTTCTTACAGAATCAGATATAACAATGTTGATCTTACCACTACGGGTGTTGCCATTAAAGGTGCAGGAAGTGCCAAAATCGATCACAATGGTTTTAGGAAAACCTGACGCAGGAGTAATGGTTACAGTAGCGCAGGGAATAAAATTACTGGGTCCCGGATCCGGCCCAAAATTACCCGCCACATTATTCTCTACAGCAACCTGCATAAACATATCGTTGGCATCTTCGGCAAGGTTGTCGGCAATGGCCTGGTCGGTACTTAATTCAAAAGTGGTTTCAAATTCTTCTTTAGCGTCAGATTTTTTACAGGAATTGAAGCCAATGACAAATAATACCATGGTAAAAAGAAATAACAGTTGTTTGATCTTCATGAGTTTGAGTTTTTGATTAGGTAAGACTTATTCTATATTAAATGGTTTAATCAGGTTTAAAATTTAATTTGCTATATGTTTTACATTGCAAAAACGCCAAAATGGGTGAGAAAATTGTTTGGTAAAAGCATTTGGGAGATGCCTCAAACTAAAAAAGCCATTTACCTGACTTTTGACGATGGGCCGCATCCGCAAATAACTTCATTCGTTCTTGATGAGTTGCGTAAATATAATGCCAGTGCCACTTTCTTTTGTATTGGCAAGAATGCTTTAAATAATCCCGACCTCTATAAAAGGATCATTGAGGAAGGGCATGCCGTGGGCAACCATACTTATGATCACCTGGATGGCTGGCAAACAGGGAATGCAGATTACCTGGCAAATATCTTAGCCGCCAAAAAATATATTGACTCGAATCTTTTCAGGCCTCCATATGGAAGAATAACCTGGAACCAACAAAGGGATCTAACCCGGTCAGGGCTCGCTTTTAAAGTGATCATGTGGAGTGTACTAAGTGGAGATTTTGATGTTACGATCTCACCGGAACAATGTTGTGAAAACGTTTTGCAGCATACCAAAAGCGGTTCTGTGGTTGTATTTCATGACAGTGAAAAAGCAGGTGAACGGATCCAATATGCTTTACCTATTGTATTAAAACATTTCTCAGACAGAGGCTACACGTTTGAAAAGATCGTTATTTCTCATTGAGATTTCCTTATTAAGGCTATTAAAAAAATTGGGCCGGGGTAGAAACCCTGGCCCGTTTTTAATCCGTACCCTATGAAAACTGGGATAAAAGTACATTGTTGTTATTAAATTAGCAACAATTTTTTTAACAGTTTTTTAAAGGTATATAACATGAGGTACTCCATTGATGTAAATTATAGCCTCATTATCGCATCTGCCGTCTCCGTAATCCAGTAATGCAGCCCGGCCATCTCTTGTTAACCTTACGGTACCCTTTACTATCCATCTGCAGGTGAATTTTTTGATCAGGGGATCAACGATCAATGAGGACCAGGTATGCCCTCCTGAATTTGAGCCCGTTGCCTGGCCGGTTATTTTATAAATATCATCCAGGGGAAAAAGAGGCGTGCCATTTCCGGCAATTTGCAATACATTTTTTACACTGTTCCACATTTTCCACCTGTTGGTGTTTACGTTGGTGATCTTACCATTGATCACCAAAACTTTCCAGCCCTGCATGTTAGAAGTACTCGTGTTTTCGGTGATATGTGTTCCTTCAATTTGAAAACTATCTACCTGGTAGCCGACGAATGTAGTGGATACTTTTGCTCCGGGTATAACCATTGGATTTGTGTAAATAGATACGATCTTTCCTTTCCTGTATTTACCGTCGCGACCCAGGCAACCGGTACCAAAATCAATTGTTACCGTTTTAGGAAATACATGCGGAATGTTTGGAACAACCGTAATGGTAAAGCAAGGCGTTGTATTAGTGTTTGTTGTGCTTCCAAGCTCAAACAAGCCCGATACATTGGCGGTAACACCAAGGTCTTCGCCAACCTGGCTGGTATTCATGCTGGCTGTAATGTTAAACACATCGTCAAACTGGGCTTCAGATTCTGCATCCTGGGCTGTGGCTTCCTGGGTGGCCGCCAGTTCAACGGGATCAGTTTCAGTTACAGGAGCAAGGCTTTCTTCTTTTTTACAACTTGAAAGTGTTAAGGCTCCAATAAGGCTGAATGCCAGGAGCCAGGTGGTGAGATTTAATGTCTTTTTCATAAAGGTAATTTTTTAAAAATAAAGGTGAATAAAACGAACAGGGGTATGACTGATGATTAAAAGCATAGTTTAAAGAATCGTTAAATTATTTTTTAGCATTTTTGCAATTCAAACCTGAACATGATCGTAGATACCCATTGCCATTTATACCTGGATGTCTTTAAACAGGATATACATGAAGTGATCAAAAGAGCCGAAAAAGAAGGCGTGAATAAATTTTATTTACCGGCTATTGACAGCACGGAAATTGAAAACCTTTTTTTGCTGGAAGCGCAATTTCCGGGAAAATGTATTGGCATGATAGGATTACATCCCTGCTCTGTTAAAGAAAACTACCAGGAAGAGCTTAACCTTGTGAAAGACTGGCTGGCTAAAAGAAAATTTGCTGCCGTTGGTGAAATAGGGTTGGATTTTTATTGGGATAAAACTTTTACAGCACAGCAATACGAAGCTTTTAGAATACAGATAGAGTTCTCATTACAATATAACCTGCCCATTGTAATTCATACCAGGAACGCCATGGATGAAACTATTAAAGTGGTCAAAGAATTTGTATCGAAGGGAGTAAGAGGCATTTTCCATTGCTTTGGAGGAACGGTAGAAAACGCAAAAGAAATCATCGATGCAGGATTTTACCTGGGAATTGGGGGTGTACTTACCTATAAAAAAGCAGGACTTGCAGAAGTGCTGGAGAAGATCGATCTGAGATATATGGTTTTGGAAACGGATTCACCTTATTTAACGCCTGTCCCATTCAGGGGAAAGCGTAACGAAAGCAGTTATTTAAAATATATCATAGAAAAACTGGCATTAATAAAAAATGTTTCGGTTGAAGAGGTAGCTTCGGTTACAACTGCAAATGCAGAAAAAATATTCGGCTTATAAGTATTGAAACTGTATTTTTGCCAGCCACAAAAATGGAGACTTGTCCGAGTGGCTTAAGGAGCACGCTTGGAAAGCGTGTATAGGGGAAACTCTATCATGAGTTCGAATCTCATAGTCTCCGCTTCATCCTCCGTGGCATTAGCGACGGAGGATTTTTTATTCCAGTACTTTTTCCATTTGTGTACTGCGGGATCCTTTTATTAAGAGGTTGGTATGTTCAAAGTTTTGATTTTGATACCATTCTTTAGCCTGTATTGAATTATCAAAATTCAAATAGGTGTGTTCTGCTTTACTAAAATCGCCACCAACCAATACCACGTTTTTCCAGTTGTATTTATTAATAAGATCAATCAATTGCTGATGTTCCTGTAAACTATCTTTTCCCAATTCCATCATGCCGCCAAGTATGAGTACTTTATTTGTTCCATCCATTTGTACAAAGTTTTCAATGGCTGCTTTCATACTGCTGGGGTTTGCGTTATAAGCATCCAGGATAATTTTATTGCTGCCTTTTTCTATTAACTGGGAGCGGCTGTTTGATGGAATATAATTTTCCAGAGCTGAGCTTATTTTTCCTGGAGGTACATTAAAATAGTTGCCAATAGCCACAGCCAGTAATACATTAGGCAAGTTATATTCCCCAACCATATTGGTTTTTATGGAATCCAGGTCAGGGCCTGAAGTAATGGAGACTTCTAATAATCCTGAACTGTTCTTAACAACACCGGTAATATGCGCCTGCTTTGTTCCATAAGTAATTATATTTTCAATCCCCGCACTCATTTTTTGTAAGTAATCATAGTCCCACATCACAAAAGCAGTTCCATTATGCAGCCTTAAATAATCAAATAACTCACCTTTACCCTTGCGAATGCCTTCCTCTCCGCCAAAACCTTCTAAATGGGCTTTACCACAGTTTGTAATAACACCATGAGTGGGCATGGTATACTTACAATATCCTTCGATCTCCTTTTGATGATTTGCCCCCATTTCAATAATAGCTACCTCAACGTCGGGCTTTATTTTTAAAATTGTTAACGGTATCCCGATATGATTATTCAGGTTGCCTTCGGTTGTATATGTTGTATAGGCAGATGATAAAACAGCATGAATTAATTCTTTTGAAGTGGTTTTACCATTACTGCCGGTAACGGCAATAAAGGGTATCCGTTTTCCTGAGGGCGATAAAATAAATTCTCTTCGGTGATGTAATGCCAGATTTTGTAAGGTGAGCAATGCGTCATTTACTTTAATGATCCTCTCATCAGCCCGGTTTATGTCTTCATCAACAATTGCATAGGCTGCCCCTGCGGCCAATGCCTGGTCTGCAAACTGGTTGCCATTAAAATTGGGCCCTTTCAGGGCAAAGAAGAGATCGCCTTCTTTTAATTTCCTGGTATCAGTTTGTATGGATGGATGCTGTAAGTATATTTTATATAATTCAGGTATCTGCATATATCAAAATTAACGGAGAACCGGTAAAAATAAAACATTAAAAAACCTCCCGGATCAGCGGGAGGCTTTTTAAATATAGTGATATAACTATTATTTCTTTTTCTTACGCGAATTTTGTTTACGCTTTCCAAATATATTACCTTCTTTAAATCCTGGTCCTTCAGGTGGGCCTAAATAAGTTTGGGCACAACGGAAACCTACTGTGCTTGCAGCCTGCGTTTCCTGCATGAATCTGCGGGTACCTGGTGATAACCAGTATGGTCTGTCATTCCAGCTTCCGCCTTTTATAACCCTTGATTCATCACTGATCAAAGATGTAATTCCATATCCATAATAAACACCACTTGCCGAATCTCCGTCAAGATAGTTTATAACGTCATTTTTTTGATAGTTAGAACGGTTCTTAACTTCTTCATCAGAAATGTCCACTTTTTTCAACCGGCCCATGCTGTCCCTTTCATATTCTCCACCCGAGTTCTTATAATATTTCTGAAATTTATTACCACGGAAATAGTTGAAATCTTCACCATCCGAAGGTGTCATTGGCCTGTATACGTCACCAACCCACTCACTCACATTTCCACTCATATTGTATAAGCCAAATGCATTTGGATAGAAGGACTTAATATTACCAGGTATAGCAGCACGGTCATTCAAACCTCCTGCAATACCCATATTATCTCCACTACCGCGTTTAAAGTTGGCCAGGAATTTACCCTGCCAGCTTCCACGACGGTTATCACGCAAACCGTTGGGGTTATTGCTCCAGGAATATATTTGCTGGTTAGAAAATAACTCTTCGCCACTCTTTTTTTCACTCTTACGTGGATTTGGGTTTTGAGACAACATACCATAAGCAGCATATTCCCACTCGGCTTCTGTGGGAAGGCGATAGCCCATATTTAATATTCCATCATCCATACGCACGGTTGCCCTTGGCTTACCATTTACATCTTTTAAAGCAGATTTTTTAGGCTTATTCCTTGCCTGGATCATATCAGGAGCCATTAAGTAGGTCTCGGTATTAAATGAGCCTTCACCGCCTGCGCCTTTCATTTCTTTTTTAATAGCATCTTTTTTCAGGTATCCTTTGCTCTGCAGGTTCAATTCATTTACCCTGTCTGTTCTCCAGATACAAAAATCGTATGCCTGGCGCCAGTTAACACCAACAACCGGGTAATAATTATAAGAAGGAAAGCGGAAATAATATTCTACATACGGCTCGTTATAAGCTAACTCTTCACGCCATACAAGGGTATCAGGAAGAGCTTTATTAAGGATATTTGTATCGTTTGTAAAGGTATTTTCCAGCCAATACAGGTATTCACGATAATGAACGTTAGCTACTTCTGTTTCATCAATAAAAAACGAAGGAACCGTAATACGACGGGGAACATTATTCCAATCGCCCATTACATCTTCATCTTTGGCACCCATTACAAATGAGCCACCCTGCACAAAAACAAGCCCCGGGCCTGCTTTTGGGTACTTAACTTTGGCAACATGGAAATTACCCATGTTCTTGTCATCATAGTTCCAGCCTGTAGCTGAAGACTTACTTTGCTTTTTCCCAAAAAGGCCGCCTTTTTTACAGGCACTTAAAGAAAGTGCTGCAACTACAAGGATCAGTAAATTTTTAACCGAAAATAGTTTAGTCATGTTCATTCGTTTATCGAATTGTTTAACGAAAGGTTTTCTTTATTATTGTATATGAGGTT
>JBDSXS010000223.1:0-6340 GCA_039926045.1 Ferruginibacter sp. | reverse complement strand
GGTCCCGAGATATATTACCTGGCAGATTTTATAAAAAGGAATTATAAAGTAGATGTAGTTGCTTTTGAAAATGATTTGACTATAGAAGAAGACTGTATTCAGGTTTATAACAAGGTGATAGAACTGGGGCTTGAAGTAAATATACTGATTAACAATGCAGGTTTAGGAGGCACTATGTTATTCAGTGAAGGACCAATTTCATTTTATAAAAAACAAATTAAACTCAACATTCTTGCTACCACATTGCTAACCCATCTTTTTCTGGATAGCCTTAATGCAAACGGGCCTTCATATATATTAAACGTTGGCAGCCTGAGTTCATACTTTTTCTTACCCAAAAAACAGGTTTATGGAGCTACAAAATCATTTATCTACTGTTTTTCCAAAAGCTTAAACCGGGAGCTTAAAAAAAGTAAAATAAGTGTAAGTGTAATCTGCCCCGGAAATATGAACACAAATATTTCTGTTACCCAATTAATAAAAACTTCAAATTGGTTTTCACGTCATTCGGTAATGAATCCTGAAGATGTGGCCCCTGTTGCCATTAACGGCTTGTTAAACAAAAAAGAAGTTATTATACCCGGAAGACTGAATAAAATATTCTTGCTGATGAATAAACTGTTGCCTTCATTCATAAAAAACACACTGATTGGCCGCCAGATGAAAACATTGAAATCAGTAACCGCAACAGAACTAAAAGAAAAGACAATGATTTTTATTGAACCCCAGAATTCACTGATAGCATAAGTGACTAAAAAAATATTGATTTACTTTCAACTTAGCTTAAAAAAACAATATGAAAAGATATAAATCAAATACCCCTTGCATTTATACAACTTCAGTAAACAGGTTTTGCTGTATCGCATTTATTGTGCAGGCTCTGTTAATGCTATCAACTAAAACAATTGCACAGCCATTTCTTGATGTTGCCAAGCTGAAATATACCAACAGCCCCAATACAGGTTTACTAAACCAAAACAAAAATGTTGTAACCCTTCATTACTTCAGTTTCGAAACTAATATCCCGGTACAGTTCAATAATAAGAGAGATGCAGTCATCATCAGCCCTTTCTTCGAAAGCTGGTCATCACAGATCAGTAAAGCCAAACGGCAAAAGTATTATAGTGTTGCGCTGCCGGTTACTCTTTCTAAAACAATTCCTTACACCAAATGGGCTGTTTTGCTTACAGGTATTGTTAGACTGAATGACAGCAGCATCAATAAAAAAACAAAAATGCAGGTTGGCGGTGCTTTCATTTTGACCAATAAAAGAAATGAGAATCTCAGCTGGAAACTAGGTATCTATGTAAACAATGAGTTATTTGGTGTGTTTGTAATGCCCCTTGCAGGCATTGACTGGAGAATTAATGAAAAGAATAATTTATTCGGTGTATTGCCGGGTAATATGACATACGAACATAAGATAAATGAACATTTTTATTATGGCGCTAACTTCAGGGCCATTACAAATTCTTATGGAAATACAAATGGTTATTGGCGGATTGATGAAAACCAGTTGGGCATATACCTTGATGCTTACATTAATAAAAACTTTGTATTAAATGTTGAAGCAGGCCATTCACTATTCAGAAAAATAAGAACAGGGATAAAACAAATTTCAAAATACGACGCTGATGTGCGGGACAATTTTTATGTAAAAGCTTCTTTTGCTTACAGGGTTCGCTTTAAAAAATAGAATTACTTTCTTTGTTTCATCACTTCATACAAAATAATACCAGTGGCCACCGATACGTTCAGTGAATCAAAATTGCCGGGCATGGGTATTTGAAACTGGTCATCGCATGTTTTCAGAAGTGCAGGGTAAATTCCTTTTTCTTCTCCACCCATCACAATAGCGCAGGGCTCTGCAAAATTACATTCGTATGTTTTTTTAGAGGCTTTCATTTCGCTGGCAAAAACTTTAATGCCATTCATGTGCAGGTCGTCAACGGTTTTCATCAGGCTGTTAACCCTGCATACAGCTATTTCTTCCAAAGCACCGGCCGATGTTAGCAAGGCATCTTCATTTAAGGCCCCTACCCCTTTTTCGGGTATGATGATGGCATGTACACCAAAACAAAAAGCGCTACGGGCAATGCCACCAATATTCCTGATATCAGTTATCCCGTCCAGGATTAAGAACAGGGGAGTTTCGCCCTTTTCCACCACAAAAGAGATCACATCCTGCAGGTCCTGGTATTGCACTTTGGCGATCAGCGCCACACAACCTTCATGATTGCTTACATTGAAATTGTTTAATTTTTCTACAGGAACCTTATTGATCGGTGTTTGTGTCTTTTCAGCCAGTTTTTTTATTTCATCAACAGTTTCGCCATGTATGGTAGTTTGCAAATAAATACGCTCCAGTTGTTTACCGGTTTGCATGGCTTCGGTAACAGCTTTTCGGCCTACCACCAGCGTATTCTTTTTAGGGCGATGTTGTTGTTGACGGAAATTTTTCATTTA
Source organism: Ferruginibacter sp. (assembly GCA_039926045.1). GTDB lineage: Bacteria > Bacteroidota > Bacteroidia > Chitinophagales > Chitinophagaceae > Ferruginibacter. The sequence continues at coordinate 3,874 of JBDSXS010000223.1, read as the reverse complement.
TAAAAACCTATAAGATTTACAAAGATAATTCTTCTTACCACAGACTTTATGAAAAACCTTATAGGTTTTACCAAATAAAAAACCATAAGCTCTTTTGAACTTATGGTCTTTCCAAGTCTCTCCGCCCGCTGGCGGAGGAGATTTAGAGGGGGCTATTTCAATCCAAATACTTTTTTCACTTCTTTCACTGCATCCAGTTTTTCCCAGGTAAATAATTCAACTTTCTTTTTGATTATTTTACCATCAGGTGAAGTAAATGTTTTTTCAACTGTTTCGTTCTTACGGCCCATGTGTCCATAAGCAGCAGTTTCGCTGTACATCGGGTTACGGAGTTTTAAACGCTGCTCAATAAAGTAAGGGCGCATATCAAAGCATGACATTTTCATTACTTTATCTGCGATCTGCCCGTCGGTCAATTTTACTTTGGCTGTACCATAAGTAACTACATTGATACTGGTTGGCTGTGCCACACCAATAGCATAGGATACCTGTACCAACACCTCGGTACACAAGCCCGCAGCCACTAAATTCTTGGCAATATGGCGGGTAGCATAAGCAGCACTGCGGTCTACCTTACTGGGATCTTTACCACTGAATGCACCGCCACCATGTGCACCTTTACCACCGTAGGTATCTACAATGATCTTACGGCCGGTTAAGCCGGTATCGCCATGAGGCCCACCGATCACAAACTTACCGGTTGGGTTAATATGATACTTGATCTTGTTATTGAAAAGATGATTGTATTTTGGATATTTCGCCTTAACTCTTGGTATCACAATATTGATGATGTCTTTTTTGATCTTCGCCAGCATTGTATCATCTGCTGCAAAATCATCATGTTGTGTTGAAACAACGATCGCCTCAATTCTTACCGGTTGATTATTGTCATCATATTCAAGGGTAACCTGGCTTTTGGCATCCGGGCGCAGGTATTTAATCTGCTTTTTTTCCCTTCGAATAGCGGCCATTTCAATCAAAATATAATGAGCCAGATCTAAAGCCAATGGCATAAAATTATCAGTTTCGTTGGTTGCATAACCAAACATCATTCCCTGGTCGCCGGCGCCCTGTTCTTCCTTTTTCTTACGGTCAACACCCTGGTTAATGTCTGCTGATTGTTCATGTATAGCAGATAAGATACCACATGAATTGGCTTCAAACATATAATCACTTACGGTGTAACCGATCTTACGGATAACACCCCTGGCAATTTCCTGCACATCCAGGTAGGCTTTACTTTTTACTTCGCCTGCTAAAATAACCTGGCCTGTAGTTACCAGTGTTTCGCAGGCAACTTTACTTTGGGGATCAAAAGCTAAAAAATTATCAATTAAAGCATCACTGATCTGGTCAGCAACTTTATCGGGATGTCCTTCACTTACTGACTCCGATGTAAATAAATATGGCATATATTTTTTTTAAGATTGCAAAGATAAGGTTGTATGTGTTAATGAACAAAGTCCTCCCGAAAAAACGGGAGGACTTTTATAGAATTTGATGATCAACAATTAAAGTTTTGAATACACTATTCTTAATCTCAACCTGTAATTTGGATTGGAGCCGCTGCCGATCCTCACCCTTCCATAAGCAATATTATTGCCGTAGGGTATTCGGGCTTCAGAATATTGAGGGTATTTTATATTAAATGGTGCATATAAACGCATGTCATAAGCCGGTGTATGCTTAGTAACGATCTGTTGCACATACCTGGAAATATTAAAATTGTAATATTTTATCTGATTTCCAAAAATGTCTGACTTAGTTCTTTTATACCCTCCAAAATAGGTATAATCAATACCAAGACCCCCGGTACTTGGATTGACCGGAAGATAAGCGGATTTATCATCGGGGTTATAGAATAGTGAAGTATTCAGGTCAAAATAAATGGGTTTCCATTTTTGGGTGGTACCCGTATCTTTTAGATCTAAATACACAAAATTAGGTGCAGAAAATATTTCATCATATCTCGGGTCGGTAGGAATTTGCTCTACTATTATTTCAGCACGGTGAATGATCCGGTTTGATAAACCGGCAAGACCGGGAATATTAAGGTTGATAAATGTACCCGGAGACGTTTGCAAAAAATGCTCACCCGAAGTGGGGTTGGTCATCTGGGCAGACCTGGTCCGTAAAACATAATTAGCGGTATTTGAAACCGGCTTGATGGTTGATGGTTCCGAAGAAGGGTTTAACTTCAAAGAGGAATAAACTGAATCGACTTTCCCAGTTTGGTAACGCTTCGTTTTGTAATGAATTTCCAGTTTGGTAGCTGTGTCGGATAAGCTGGCATAAATTAATCCATTACCGCCGCCGCCGCCAATTACGGCTAACCCATTATAAAAACGCCTGAATAGAGAATCGTTGTAAAATGCATTATTGCCCCCATTCAATTTAATACTATCCCTGCCAAATAACTGTGTAACCCAGGCCGTATTTGTGATCTTGATACGGATCTGGTTATTTACCGAATCCCTGCCGTTATTATATCTCATGTAGTTACCCAGTGTACGTACATCTATATCGGTACTGCCCAATAAGGATCCTGTTGCCGGTTGATAAGCAGTAGAGTTAACTTTATAAATCGAATCCCTGAAAAAGTCATCCACAACTTCTTTTACTTCCAGGTGAACGCGTGTTAAACTATCACCCCAAAAACCCCTGTACTTTAAGCAGAGTACAACAGAATCGAGGACCCCCAGGGTATCACCTGCACTTCCCAGGAAGTAAGGATAAAAAATGGGCTTTAACTGCATGAAAATGCTTGCCCTGGTTTGTCCAAACAATGGATCATTGGAAATTGAGCCAACAGCATAATCATCATATTTACTTAAATAGTTTGAGTCGTCGTAAATACCTGACTGGGTTGAGTTGATCAATAATGTTGTATCAAATGTGTGTACATTATCAACAGCCGGCAAAAGGTCGCTGCCAATATCGGTAGTATCTAATTTAGTACAGCTCCAGCCAATTAATGAAATAAGGATAATAGCAGTGATCGCTATGGGTAGAATACGTTTTTGCACAATAATGATTTTATGAAATGCTGTTAGATTTTTCTACTTTGCAAGGTCGGCATACAATTGCAAATAGTCTGTTAAATCACTCTCTGCATCATATTTCAGAATTTTTTTGCCTTTAACCTTTGCAAACAGTTCGGTTAATTTCTTATCTACTTTTTCAGCGCCGAAAGTAATGGCATCAGCAAAAGTAGCGCCCCCGTTAAACATCGCAAAGTTATTGATGTCTTTAAATGGCTCTAACTCTTTTTTAGTTACATAATCATTGATGGTAGCCATTTTTAAAAAATCTTTCTCAAGTTTTTCTTTAAATGTTGTTTGACCAATGGTATACACTATTTTACTATTGCTGAAAACAGGTTCTTTTTTATACGCAGTCTTAATGAACATGGGAATAAGGCCTGTCATCCAGCCGCTGCAATGGATAATATCCGGTGGCCATCCAAATTTCTTTACGGTTTCTAATGCTCCCTTACAAAACAACACTGCTCTTAAGCCATTATCATCAAACCAGTTCTCTTTTTCGTCATGAAAAATTGATTTGCGTTTAAAATAATCTTCATTGTCTAAAAAGTAGATCTGCAGCCTGGCATTGGGTAGAGAAGCAACTTTAATTACCAGTGGGTAATCATCGTTATCAATAGAAACATTTATTCCGGATAAACGAACAACTTCATGCAACCTGTGTCGCCGTTCATTTATTACACCAAACCTGGGCATAATACAGCGTACTTCCATTCCGCTATCATTGGATTTTACTGCAAGTTTGTTAACGATCTCCGCAAAATCTGTCAATTCCAGGTAGGGCGACATTTCGTTAGCAATAAATAAAATTCTTTTCTTTGTACTCATTT
>JBDSXS010000222.1:0-19686 GCA_039926045.1 Ferruginibacter sp. | reverse complement strand
CCATCATTATCATAATCACCGGAAGTAACGCCTTTTACATAGCCAACAACCTGTAAACCTATCGAAGCAGCCATATTGCTAAATGTGCCGTTCTTATTATTGATGAATAATTCGCATGGGTGAGGATGATCGGGCGCTATGGTTTCATTTCCTATGAATAGATCAAGCCATCCGTCATTATTAAAATCATTCCAGGTAGCTGTTTGTGTAGGATGTTCAGAAAAAATTCCTGCCAGGTAAGTAACATCAGTAAAGGTACCATCGCCGTTATTCCTGATCAGCGAATTTGGTTGTTCAAGGCCGAAATTCTGTCCCTGCCATCCGCCACGTAATATAAAAATGTCGATCCAGCCATCATTGTTGTAATCAGCCTGGGTTAAATTTAATCCGCCTTTAAATTTACCAATACCTGATATGTTCGACACATCCGTAAATGTGCCGTCGCCATTATTTTTATAATAGTGCAAAGGATCGTCAAGTCCCCATGCCGAACTGATGATGTCTAAATTACCATCGTTATTAAAATCATCAACGATCATACCTCCTGACCGGTTCTTATGATCAATTTTTAAACCGGCAGCAATATCTGTAAAAGGGGTAACATTTATTTTTGATTTTGCATCAAGGCCCGGGATCAAAAATGCTTTGGGTACTTTAGCAGGGTAGCCACCCGTAAGCATATAAGCGATGTTCAGTAACCAGCGTGAATCAAGATTGGCTGGATCTTCTTTCAGCGACATTTCAAAAAGCTGGATGGCTTTTTCGGCCGGTAATTTATCCTTGTGAACTCCTTTGCCCTGAATGGGCATGATACAGGATTCGGCAGCATGGTTATTGATACAATTGTTTTTTTCAGCCAGCCGCATATAGGCAAGCGCCAATGCAGGGATAGCAAATTTACGTGACTGGGGTACATCTTTTACATAAACAGCAATGCGTTCGAACAGGTTAACGGCTTCCTGCTCCCTACCGGCTTCCAGTAAAGCATTTCCTTTGCGGAATGCCAGTGTTAAATTTGCTGAAGGGTCCTTGGTTATGGAGAGGAGAGAATCCAAGTAAATGATCTTTGCGATTGAAGCGAAAGAATTATTGGGGTTGTTCAGGTTCAACCTCATGCTTTCAAGATAATCTATCATTTTTTTTTCCTGCACTGCTTCCTCAGCTTTACCTGGCTGGGCATACAGTTTATTGCAGGGCACCTGCAGAACCAAGACCATAAAAAAGGAAATGAAAAAAAACAGGCTCTTCGTTTTTGCAGTATTCATATTGATGGAGACCATTAAGTAAGGATCAAAAATACCATATTCCTTTTAGCTGGCAATAATTCGGTAATCCATTCAGTTTAAAAAAATGTCAAGCCTGAGCTTGTCGAAGGCGGTGTAATTAAATAATTTTACCCTCCTTCATTCAACCCGTCTTCGACAAGCTCAGACTTGACAGTATAATTTAAAGCAGGCATTGCTGAAAATAAAAGCCCCCCGGTATTCGGGGGGCTTCCATACATACAGGCATTAATTATGCCTTCTTACAATTTGGCATCGGGCAGCAACTTGCAGGCTTACAATCAGCCGGGTTACAGCTTTGCTGAGATGTGCATTGTTTAGCTTTCTTTGCCTTTTTAGATCTTTTATCGCTGGCAAAAGCGCCGGTAGCTAATGAGCATACGACTGCCAGCATTAATATTTTTTTCATGATTTATTTTTTAATAATTGATAAATTTATTTCTATGCGTAGTAGAAAAAGCCATTGGGTGGCTTCCACGCATCGGTAGTGTAATTTGAGATATAATTTGCAGTAAGTAAGCTGTAAGTTTTCTTATGAACAAAGGCCTTTGCATGCCACTCGTATTGAGGCTGAAAAATAAATGTGTAACAAACCGGGCAGGTTGTACAATCCGCATTATCTCCACAGGTGTTTTCGGAATTTTCTTTGTTACCTGTTTTTTTGTCCCCACACTGGCCTTCATTGTTCATTTCTTTCATGCAGCAGGAACTTTGTTCAGCAGCTATCATCGCACAACTTTCTTCCATTGCCGGTATGAAGCTGGCAGTCTCAGTTAAAAAAACTACAAAAGGAATCAGTAATATCAGTGCCCTTGTTCTCATATTTAGTATCCCTTAAAGATAAAGCGTAAATAGGAGAGGACGGATATATGCGGCTATTTTTTTGATAAGTGGTAATACAGGCAAAAATACAACCGGAGAAAAGCTTTTGATCTTTACGATTATTAGTAAAATAACTACAACAGATTAGCAACATATCTTACAGACCGGTTTTTGAAAGAGCTGCATCTTTGCAGGGTTAAATATCCAACATCCATTACCTCTTAAACTCATTATTCCTATGAAAACCGGTGGGCCTTTATCCAGCTCATGTGTTAAGAATTAAGTTCTATGAAAACCTTCAGTTATGAAGGTTTTTTAGTTTCTACCGGCCGGGCATTATAACAAAAATGGCTCGTGATCAACGAACCATTTTTGTTATAAAAGTCATGGCTATAGACTTTTTATTTTTTCATCCAGGTTTCAACAATATATTTTCCAAGTTCATTACCCATGCGCAATGCAGTTTCATTATCTGTTTTAAAATGAATGCCTGCATAAAAACGTGAATCTGCACAATCCTGCGCCAATTGCCGAAATTGTTTTGCATCAGCAGGAAAAAAGTATTCCAGTACAGCGCTGGTAGTTCCGGCACCTGCTGCATGACCTGATGGATACCCCGGGAATGGCGGCGTCATGATCAGGGGTTTATAAGTACTGTCGTACTGGTTTGGCCTGATTCCCCAATAAGCATACTTGGCATCAAATACTGCAATGCTCATTTCGTGAAATGCGATATTCAGTACAGCATATATCCTTGCAACTGCAGGCGCATCATCGCTCATACGGTATTCAAACATTTTCTGGGCCGCCAGGTCGCTCCATACTTCGGGCCCGTTGCTTGCCCAGTAATAAGCAAGGTAACGGGATTTGAAAGTCTGTTTTAAATTTTTGAGGTCCTTCATATCAGATTCAAAATCGGGTGGTGGTGGCGGCCTGAACTGATCAACAGAGCGTAATACCATCGGTGTCATTAAAGGAAGTTTTATGCCCATTGCAAAAGCACCGGTCCATTTTTTTGGATCTTTGTTTATTTCGCCCTGGTAAACTTTATCATATCCATCCTTCTTTGCTTTTTCAATGATCTGCCTGGCAACCGCTTCTCCCAGTTTCCAACCTGCTTCAATATCACTTGGAAATTGCAGGCCTGCATCAACCCGTGATTGAGAAGCGGCCCGTGCGAGTTTCAAAATGGAATCAGCTTTTTCAGGCATAAAATAAGCAAGTACTGTGGCAGCAGCAGCGGCCGTTACTGAATGTTCGCATGGATACGAAAAAGTTAAGGGCCCATTTACAACAGGTTTTAATGAATGATCCATCTCCTGCGGACGTTTCCTTTTATATTTGATCTTCTCTGTCCATGCCAATATAGTAGCATCATAAATAGCCAGGTTGGCCCATGCCTGTGGCGTGCGAAGTATCAGGTTGGGATCATTCCAGGATATGGTTTTAAGTATGACCTGGTTCCAGCGGTAAGAAGGTGCACCGGCATTCCAGTATTTTATCTCTACCAGTTTTTTTTCATCAACTTTTCGCATTGCCTGTTTTACCAATTGCAATTCAGCCTTTGACCGGGCAGCATTTGGAGGAGCAACAGTATTTATTTTTTGTGGATCATCCAGGAGCCATGTTTTCCAGTTGGCTGCTACATAATTGCCTGACTGGGCCGGGCAGATTTGAGTTGTTGCAAGTATTGCAGCAACTGTGATTACGATCAAAAGGAGTATCTGTTTCATGTTTGTTTATTTTATTTTTTAATGCGGTTAAAAATGTACTTTTTTAATACATATGGCCACGGTATAATTAGAAGATCTACAACAATACCCTTGAAGTTAATTCCGGCAAGTTCCTGTGCAGGGGAACCCGTCAAATGGTTTGCAGACCATAATGGGTAGGCCACTATAATTAACCAGATCAGCTTGTAAGAAAACTGTACCAATAATAAAGGCAACATTTTTAAAGGATGTATCATCCCTAAAACCGCTAATAGAGAGAATGCTGCCCAAAAACTAAATGCAACTCCCGGCATCGGTTCCCACGCCGTTTTGTGTGTAAATATTTCGGTCCATACTGTGCTGCCCAATAGTACAGCGTTGAGTAAATAAAAAAATCTCAGTAACCAGATACGGAACTTTGATGCTCCAATTACCGGATCATCTTTAAAAATGTTTTTAATGCTGAATTTTGATGGTTCCTGCGGTTGTGCTGTTTGTGAATTTGTCATTTGTTGATATTGATTTTATTTTTTTTGATTGTGTAGAAGTAAAAATTCCAAACAGGTCGTATGGTTTTTTGCTGAATTGATCATTAAATACCCGGGCTGTTATAAAAATGGATCCGATAAATGCGAGTACTATGAAAAACTGCACCCAGGTTGTTTTCTGAATATCCTGTTTTGACTTTGTATCACAGATCTCGCCGGGACAGTACTGTGTTTTCTCTTTAAAAAAAAGCGGGTAGAATTTGCATCCAAGGCAAATGCCAAATGCCGATTCGAAGAACAGGAACAGCAGGCAGATCAGGCAGATGATGCCTGTTATGGGGCTGTATGAATTAATGACCACCATAAAAATGAACATAGTAGCTGACAGGATCACACCAATTGTCCACGCAAACTTCTTCTGCCGGGCACCTACATATTCGGGCACCTGGTTACGAACGATCAAACGCCCCATGATCAAAGTGGGAGAGTACCTGGGGTTAACAAAAACACGTATGGTGAAATCAGTAAGAAAAAAAGTTACCACATACTTGATCGGTAAAAAATTGTTCCTGAACAGGATCAGCATCAGCGACATAAAAGTTGCTAAAAACAGTATACCTGCTGCAGCCCTTATTTCTCTTTCATTTAATACCGGGATATTGTAACCTGCTACATTTTCCCCAAATTGTATTGCCTTATTCATGTTGTTGAGTTTTTATTGTAAGCATTCAAAATCATGTGCAAGAATATCCAATAAAAAGAAGCAGGAGAAGTAGCTGTCAATGAACAGCGTCTCCTGGTAAACATACAGCAGGACAAGTCCTACTATTCATTGACTCTTTTGGGTCATTCGTTTACATGGAAGCCTGTTATATAGAAGCAGGAAAGCAAACAGCGAAAGATTTACCGATATTTACTTCTCAAATTCAACATGAAAAAATTATTCGAAATAAAACGGTTCATATTTTACCTGTGGATCGGGCTGGTTTATATGTTCTTATGGATATGGCATGACCTGTCAACTTATGAAATAACTTTCCTGCAGGCCTTGTTAAATAATACCTGGAGGGTCATGTATATTGTTGTTATCAACTTTATATTTTTTGAGTATGCACTTGTTTTTGTGTTCAGGAAAAGGCGTTGGATCGTTTACAATATTGTTCTGGGTATTGCAATGCTCTTTGTTTTTATGATGATATGGTCTTATGGCTTATACGCCTGGAGAACATGGGGAGTAGTGATGGGTATTTATACACCTTTAGGTGAACAGCAAAGATTGAAAGCGTTACTGGCCTCACAGATGGCTTTTAGCACCGGATCTATTTTCTTTTTCGCCATCATCAGGCATACCTATAAATATATAAAGCTGCAGCGGGCAGAACAGCAGTTGCGAATTGAAAAGCAGGCAGCAGAACTAAATTACCTGCGTGCGCAAACCAACCCGCATTTTTTATTTAATACGCTCAATAATATCTATTCTTTAGCAAGGGATAAATCCGATCTTGCACCTGAGTCGATCCTGCGGCTGTCGAAGATATTGCGATTTATGTTGTATGAAACCGGCGGGGCATATATATCCATCGAGCAGGAATTGAAGATCATCAACGATTATATTGAGCTGGAGAAACTGCGCTATGATGATTCTTTACGCATCAATTTCAACTATGATGTGGAAGACATGAAACAGGCCTTACCGCCACTGCTACTTATACCGCTTGTGGAAAATGCTTTCAAGCATGGAGTATCTGAGACCAGGGGCCATCCTTATGTGGATATACACCTGGCTGTCAATAACCGAAAGCTGGCATTTATAATAAAGAACTCTTCTGAATATCCGGGAGAAGCTGATGTGAAAGAGAATATTGGCCTTCCCAACCTCAGGCGCCAATTGGAATTATTGTATACAGATTATGAACTTTCTGTTGAGCAAGGTGCTTCGATGTTCACCGCTACTTTAAAGATCAACCTGTCAAGTCATGTCTAAAATAAAATGTATCATAGTAGAAGACGAACCGCTGGCTGTAAAAGTGTTGGCTGATTATATTTCCCAGGTGCCGTTCCTGGAATTGGAGGCATCGTTCAAAGACGCCATCCTGGCAACTGATTATCTTCGTAATAATAACGTAGATCTTATTTTTTTAGATATTCACCTGCCTAAACTAAAAGGCATGGCTTTTTTAAAAACGCTTGTTGATCCGCCAGCGGTAATTATTACAACAGCTTATCACCAATACGCCGTTGAAGGTTTTGAATTGAATGTAACTGATTACCTGTTGAAGCCTTTTGAATTTGAACGTTTTTTATCCGCAGTCACAAAAATAAAAACAATACAAACCGAAAAGCACACAGCAGCAGAAAACCCCGAAACCAAAGATTTTATATTCCTGAATGTTCAAAAGAAAAAAGTTAAGATCTTATTCTCCGACATCGTTTATATAGAAAGTCAGCGTGAATACATCAGGATCGTTACCACAAAAAAAGAATGGCTGTCAAAAATGAGCACACATGAAATAGAAGCGCTGCTGCCTGCACATCTTTTTAAACGTATCCACCGGTCATTTATCATTTCTGTAAATAAGATCGAATCATATACTGCCGAAATGGTTGAGGTAAACGGTTTATCTATTCCTATTGGTAGAGGGTACCGTGATATTATAGAGAACCTTTAGCTGTTCAATGCTTTCAACCCAAAATTATCAGGTAACATTGTCAGGCATAAAAATGAACCTGTATCAAAAGGGATATTTTTGTTATTCCCACAAAGGCATGAAGGTCAAAAAGCGCTAATAATCAATTTAGAAATTTTCTTTGTGTGCTTAGCGACTTAGTGGGAGACCGTTTTGCGACAACCTCATTGCATACTATATATACTTTTTAAAAAGGATCATAATTAAATTCTGTCCGCCTAATGCAGCTTGCCATGGCATGATATTGGATACACTCATTATCAAAGACTAGTGCAGGGCATAGGCATAAAAATTTAAGTATGGGATATATCGATTTTCTTTTGCCATTTGTTTTTGGTGTGATGGCAATCTCCATTCCGCAGATACTCATTCGTGAAGATCACCCCAAACTGGAAAGCAGGGTAGTGTTGTTCAGGAGAATAGGTTATGGAGTAGTTGCGCTGACTGTTATTTATGGAATAATAAAATATCTTGTATGAAATAAAAACGGCACGATTTTTTCTGTATAAAAAATGTCACGAACCTGTGCAGGGGAGATTACAAAAGAGAATTCTGAGAAATAAACCCTCATAACTTGATCCGGGTAATTCCGGCGAAAGGAAAACAGGAACGTAAAAAGGCTAAGCCCTGCGTAAGCGGGGCTTAGTTTTTTATAACCGTACGGCATCTATTTTTTTAAACTATCAGGGGAGTATGTTGAATTTGGGTCAGCCAGTTGTTTATCCAGCATTTTAGTGCTGTCACTTATTTCTTTAGCCCTGCTCCCGGCTTCTGTATTCGTTCCGGTACTGTCGGTTGTTGTTGTAGTTGTTGATGTGCTGCTGTCGTTGCAGGCACACATGAATACAATGACGATAGTGGCTGCAGTTAATAATTTTTTCATTGAATGATGTTTAATGTTTGAAAGTAAAAGTAGGCTTTTAAAATTAGCTGGCTTTCTTTTAACCAACGCCAGGGTTTTCAACCACTGATGGTTTATAAAAATGATGACATGGAGTATTGTATATTTATATTAAATACACTTAAAAAAGCAAGTAAAAATGAAAGACATCGAGATATTACTTGAAAATAAACCCGGAGCACTGGCCCTTATGGGTGAAACATTGGGGAAGAACAAAATCAGTCTTGAGGGAGGGGGTGTATTTAATAATGGTGAATTTTGTATTGCACATTTTTTGGTTGAGGATGCTGAAAAGGCAAAGGAGGTGCTGGCGCACGTAGGTATAAAAGTTGTGAAAATAAACGATGTGATCATTCAAAAACTCAGGCAGGATGTGCCGGGACAACTGGGGATGTTTTGCCGCAAACTGGCTGATGCAAACATAAATATCCTGGCACAATACAGTGACCATTCCAACCAGTTGATCGTAGTTGTTGATGATCGTGAAAAAGCTAAACGGGTATCTGAGGAGTGGATGAGCGCCTGGTGGTAGGATCATATCTTCTTTAAAAACTTATTATGAACGGACAACATCATTACAAACTTACCCTTACCTGGACGGGTAACAATGGAACCGGGACTTCAAATTACCGGGCATTTGAACGAAGCCATACGATCCATGTTGACAATAAGCCCGATCTTCTGGTCTCTTCTGACCCGGCTTTTCGTGGCGATAAAACCAGGCACAACCCCGAAGATCTTTTGGTTGCATCACTTTCTTCCTGCCATATGCTTTGGTACTTACATTTATGTGCCGAAGCGGGTGTTATTGTAACAGACTATGTTGACCATGCAGCAGGCACGATGACCGAGACTCAGGATGGTGGCGGGCGCTTTACAGAAGTGATTTTAAATCCGGTTGTCACAGTAACGGAAATTTCAATGTCAGAAAAAGCAAATGAATTGCATACAAAAGCAAATGAATTGTGCTTTATTGCAAAGTCTGTAAATTTCCCGGTGAAACATAACCCAACAGTTGCCGTCCATTCAAAATAGCTTCCTTACGATTCATGCCTACAAAAAAAATCAAAAATTTGGTAGAGTTTTTGGTATATTATGGCCAAAACAAGCCTGATGAACAGAATATGCTTTGTTGCAACTGCATTTTTCATAATAATCTCAATAAGCAGCTGCAGTAGAAAGAATCACCCCTCTGAAACTGCTACAACTACCACGCCAACCGTAAGACCAAAAACAATTAAAACTGCTGTACCTAAAGTGATTACTGTAAATGATAAGTATGCCAAAAGAAGTGTGGATGGCAGGTATTATTATGACCTGGAGGGCCGAAGGTACTGGCGTAATAACAAGGACGGAAAATATTACCTTTTCCATAAATCGATGTTTGATGATGAGGCTTTTAAAAGCCCCGGTAAAAATTGATATTTTCTCCCCAAAAAATAAGGGCATAGCTTTTGTATTATATGCCAAATGATAAAAACAATAATAGCAGCAGGGATATTTTTTACCCTATATGCCTGCAACGATAGCAGCAACAGCAGCCATGGCAAAAACAGTAGTAAAAATTCGAAAAACGATACTACGGAAAAAAAGATATCAAAACGTGATATCAGCATTACTGCATCCAATGCATACAATGATATTTTTTTCGATAGCATGGTGCTGGTTAAATTCTTTGCCGATAATAAAACGGATGAAGACCTCGTTCGCAGGATGACGAGTTTATATAATACCCGTAATTACCAGTTTGCCTGGTTCACTAAAAATGGCCTTTCTGAACACGCCCGTGGCTTTTGGAACATGCATAATTACCAGACCACTTATGCCAATGATTCTTCATTAAAGGATAAAAGTCTGCAAAAGTTAATGGATGGTTATTCAGCAGAGGAGGATTCGTTTACTGTTTCGCCCTCAGACAAAAACATCATCAATACAGAGCTAAAGCTTACGCAGCATTTTATCATGTATACCCTCAACAATGTTGAAGAAGGATATGTGAAGCGAAAAGAAATGGAGCGTTTTATACCCGGCAAAAAACAAGATCCGCTGGCGCTGGCAGATTCCCTGCTTTCAAAAAAGCATAAAGACAATAAATATTACGAAGACGTAAATAGCTTGTATAAAGCATTAAAGGAAAAACTGGAAGCCTATATGGCTATTGCCAAACAGGGTGGATGGCCTCAAATTAATATGCGGGCAACAAAATTAAAAAAAGGCAGTTCAAGCCCTGCGGTGGCACAATTAAAAAAGCGACTTGCTTTAACTGGTGATATGGCTGCTGACACCACACCCGTTTTTAATGACGCCCTCGAAGCCGGCATAAAAAATTTCCAGTCAAGATATGGTTATACTCCAACGGGAATTCTTACAGACGGATTATTAAAAGATATGAATGTACCAGTCTTGAACCGCATCAAACTATTGTTGCTTAATATGGGGCGTATGCAGTGGATGATCAATGAACCCAAGGGGCAAATGATCGTGGTAAATATCCCTGAATTCATCCTGCATGTTAAAGATGGTGCAACAAAAGTTTTTGATATGAATGTAGTGGTGGGGAAGGACGGGCATAATACCATGATGTTTACCGGTAACCTTAACCAGGTTGTTTTTAGCCCATATTGGAATGTGCCATCAAGTATTGTGAAAAAAGAGATCATGCCGGCAATGAACCGGAATGGAAATTACCTGGCTTCGCATCATATGGAGATTACAGGTCATGAAGGCGGATTACCGGTTATTAGGCAATTACCGGGTGAGGATAATTCATTGGGCAGGGTAAAATTCCTGTTTCCCAACAGCTTCAATATCTATTTTCATGATACGCCCGCCAAAACACTTTTTGAAAAAGATAAACGGGCTTTCAGCCATGGTTGTATCAGGCTAAGTGACCCGGTAAAAATGGCGAATTATCTTTTTCAGGGTGAGCCGGAATGGACAGCTGAAAAAATTGATTCAGCTATGAACAGCGGCAAAGAGAAATATGTAAAATTGAAAAAGCCGGTTCCTGTTTTAATTACCTATTATACCGCCTGGGTTGATGAAAATGGCGCATTACATTTTGCAGATGATATTTATGGCCATGATGAGGTTGCGATCGGTAAAATGTTTACAAATTAATTTAAGATATCTTATGTCGAAATAAAGAAGCCACTGCCCTGAAAAGCAGTGGCTTTATAAATGTACTTATGCTTAATTTGATCAGCCCTGCTTCATAAAAAATTAGTTGACATAAAACTGGTGGTTTCCCCGTTCGGTAGTTGATAAAAAAGGTTTTCTTTAACATATTCAATGCCCTTTAAAACTTATTAAAAACGACCTTTGCACTCGGAATTGAAATTATTTAAAATCTAAATCCACAGAGTATGCAGAAACCAACCTTTAAAAGGATATACCTATCTCTGACAACCATTTTAATCCTTATCCTTCATTTCCCTTTATTATCAGCAAATCACAAACCGGCACCCATTACAAAAGCAGTGTCTGCTAATGCAGCCTTTATCAACGCAGACATAGAGCATACTACAACAAATAACAACTTAGTAAGCAGTGTTGATGCCTTGTACGACAGCATGGATCTTGACCTGATGGGTCTGTCAAAAACAGCTTTTGATTATGCCATAAAAGGGTTTAGTTACCTGGAACATGCCGGTAAGTTCGCTAATGACAATATTATTTCTATAGTTGATTTTAGCCTGCCTTCATCAAAGAAAAGACTATTTGTAATTGACCTTGACCAGGTTAAAGTGCTTTTTAATACTTATGTAGCACATGGATCAAAATCCGGGGCTGCTATGGCGACGGAATTTTCAAATATACCCGAAAGCAATAAAAGCAGTTTAGGTTTTTACGAAACATTGCAAACCTATTCAGGCGGTCATGGTTATTCATTAAAGCTGCAGGGCCTGGAAAGGGGAATTAATGATAATGCAAACAGTCGTGCAATCGTAATACATCCGGCTGCTTATGTAGATGAAGCCTTAATACGGTCACAGGGTTATATCGGCCGCAGCTGGGGATGCCCAGCATTACCTGAAAAATTATCTAAGCCGATCATCAATACGATCAAAGGTGGTACCTGCCTTTTTCTTTATAGCCCCGATAAAAATTACCTGAATAAGTCGAAGATCATCAACGCTTAATAATACTCTTCTTAATTTTTATAATAACACCTTTGGAAACAGGGGTGTTACTTTTTTCAGCGACCTGACTAATAGGAACCAGCACATTTGTTTCGGGAAAATAGGTTGCCGTACAGCCTGCAGGGATCGCATAAGGAACCACGATGAATTGATGTGCCACTCTTTCCCTGCCATCAGCATCATTGATAAGATCAACAACATCGCCTTCATTTAACTGTCGGTCGGTCATATCCTGCCTGTTCATCATGATCACCCTTCTTTCATTGTAAATACCACGGTAACGGTCATCCAATCCGTAAATGGTTGTATTGAACTGGTCGTGGCTGCGGATGGTCATCATGATCAGTTCACCGGTTCCCAAAACAGTGGGGGAGGATATTGCAATATTGAACTGTGCCTTTTTGGTCATGGTATCAAAACTTCCATCGCGGTTGCAGTTGGGCAAATAAAACCCCGAAGGCCTTCTTACCCTTTCATTATAATTGTCAAAACCTGCGATCGTTCTTTCTATATCCTCACGAATATGATCATAATGCTTGAGGTATTTATCCCAATTGACCTTGCTTTTGTTAGCAAGCGTTACTTTGGCCAACATACAAACAATTACCGGTTCGCTGAGTAGGTTAGCAGAAACGGGTTTCAGGTTTCCTTTTGACTGCTGCACCACACCCATTGAATTTTCGCAGGATACAAATTGTAATTCTCCATTTAAAATATCTTTATCGCTCCGGCCAAAGCAGGGGAGTATCAATGCTTCTTCGCCATGCACCAGGTGGCTGCGGTTCAGTTTTGTACTTACGTGAACTGTGAGGCTGCATTTGCGAAGTGCTTCTGCTGTGTAAACCGTATCAGGCGTTGCCGAAAGGAAATTTCCGCCCATGGCAATAAATACCTTTCCTTTTCCTTCATGCATGGCTTTGATACATTCCACTACATCATATCCATGTTCCTGCGGCGGAATAAAATTGAAATTGTCCTGCAGCTTTTGCAGAAATTTTTTAGATGGTTTTTCAAAAATGCCCATCGTACGGTCGCCCTGCACATTACTGTGCCCACGAACGGGGCAGGTGCCTGCACCAGGTTTACCGATGCTGCCCTTAAGCAACAACAGGTTCACGATCTCTTTAATTGTATCCACAGCATTTGTATGCTGTGTTAATCCCATTGCCCAGCAGGCGATGATCTTTGTTTTATCTTTTATAATATCTGCCGCTTGTTTTATATCAGCAAAATCTACACCGCTTGCAGTAACCAGGTCCTGCAGGTTCTGTTGTTTCAGGTGATCGATGAATTTGTCAAACCCTTCTGTTTTCTTTTCTATAAAATCTTTATCGAATACTTTTCCGGGCGACATTTTCTCCCCGTTCAGCAATAACAATTCAATGGCCTGCAACAAACCCATGTCGCCGTTAATCTTTACCTGTAAAAAAATATCCGTAAGGGCACTGTCAATACCCAAAATACCCTTTAGTTTTTGCGGGTTGTTAAAACCCATCAATCCTGCTTCGGGTAAAGGGTTTATTGAAATGATGAGGGCCCCATTTGCTTTCGCTTTTTGCAATGCCGTTAGCATGCGGGGATGGTTGGTACCCGGATTTTGTCCCAATATCATGATCACTTCTGCTTCATAAAAATCTTCGAGTTTTACAGAGCCTTTTCCAATGCCCAACGATTCGCCCAACGCTACACCACTGCTTTCATGGCACATATTACTGCAGTCGGGGAGGTTATTGGTACCGTATTCCCTTACAAAAAGCTGGTATAAAAAAGCTGCTTCATTGCTGGTTCGGCCCGATGTATAAAAAATGGCTTCATCGGGAGAGCTCAGTTCATTTAACGAACTGCCGATTTTTTTAAAAGCATCCTCCCATCTGATGGGTTGATAATGGGTTGCGCCTTTTGGTAAATACATGGGCTCTGCAATGCGTCCCTTCCTGCCGATCTCATAGTCTGATAAAGCCGCCAGTTCATGTACGGCATGGGCAGCAAAAAAGTCGGCACCTATCTGTTTGGCAGTAGCTTCATCGGCTACGGCTTTGGCACCGTTCTCACAGTATTCAGCAACGCTGCTTCGCTCATCATCGGGGTCGGGCCATGCACAACTCGGACAATCGAACCCATCCTTTTTATTGAGTTTGTTGAGCGCTTTAAGTCCACGCAAGATCCCCGCTTCGCCAAAAACATGCTGTAATGTTTTAACCACGGCAGGAATACCGGCAGCCACTTTTTTTGGTGGCCCCAATGTTAATCCCGTAAATGTTTCAGGATTTTCTGCAGCAGGTATATCGTTTTGTTCTTCGCTCAATGCTTAACAGGTTTTGTTGGGATTCTCAAAATTATCGCTTTGATCTTCGGTGGTTTCATCCAGGCACACAAAATCTTTTTCCAGTAAAAGATACAAAGATTGGTTGTTTGCCAGTGGCATATTTGCATGTATACTCACTATATCATTTTCGGGCCAGTCTTTTACAAACGAAGCAGGAACAAGCATGGTCATTTTATTGTTGTTGTAGGTTGCCGATAATTGACCGGCATCATCAAGGCTTTGTAATGCATACATAAAATTGTTGCCCGGAAAAACGGTCTGCTCTTCAAGATAACCTGTATTGGAAAGTGTACTTACTTCGCTTTTAGTAAGTCTTATTCTTAATGAATTTCCTTTTATACGTAGTTTCATATTACCTCACCCTCGTTCTCCCGATATCATCGGGAGAGGCATCGGGCATTTGTTTTTATTTTTGAACTTTTGGACTAACAAATTACCATTTTTATCTTTCTCCACATTTACCGTATTCATCCTGCTTACAAATGAACTGACTGGCTGAATTAAATTATAAATCTTTTTTTTTGAGCTCTTGCTCCCTCTCCTCAAGGAGTTCCTGCAAAGGAACGAGCGCTAGCTCTGGGGTGAGGTTATCCTTTCTTTGCCTGAGTATATATTAAACCGGTCATCCCGCAAAAAACCAATCAAAGTTACACCCGTTTCTGTTGCCAACTCCACTGCAAGGCTTGACGGGGCACCAACAGCAACAACAATTTTAATCCCCCCCATCACTGCTTTTTGTACCAGTTCAAAACTTGCTCTTCCGCTTAACAATAAAATGCAATTGTTCAGGGGCAGCTGACCGTTTAATAATGCAGCACCAACAATTTTGTCAAGTGCATTGTGCCTGCCCACATCTTCCCGCAGCATCATGAATTTACCATCAAGATCAAAGAGTGCACTGGCATGAATACCACCCGTATCTTCAAAAACCTTTTGTTGTTCTTTTAAAGCATCCTGTAATGGATATAGCAGGGATGCAGGAATGCAGATCGCATCTTTCTCTTCTCCATATTGCGAAATTGTCCTTATGGAATCAATGCTCGCCTTGCCGCAAACACCACAACTGGAAGTACTGTAAAAATTCCTGGCAGCATTGCCAAGCACGGGTATGATATTCTCCTGCAATATCAGCAATACCCGGTTCTCATCCGGTTGTTTTATTTCCTGTATGGCAGCTGCATTTTGTATGATCCCTTCAGTAAATAAAAAACCCGCAGCCAGTTCCCCATCATTACCCGGGGTGCGCATGGTAACGGCGATATTCTTATGCATACTTCCTGTAGCCGTGCTGTATGCCAGTTGTATCTCAAGCGGTTCTTCCACGGCAACTTTATCGTTGGCAGTTGTTATGTTGCCGCCGCTTATTTTTTGAATGCTGATATTTTCAACAGGGGAGTTTGACATGGAGATAAAATTACTAAAAGAAAACGTGATAACTGACCTCACCCCAACCCTCTCCTTGAGGAGAGGGGGCAGTTTACGTTTAATTTATAAATTTTCAATCTTCTTGTATGTTTTCCTTTGCCTTAATGTATGCTTCATGGGTGTCAATACTCAACATGCTGTTTTGATCCTGTGGAAAATATTTTATCGCATTGTGATCTTTTAAAAAATGTTGCAGCGAAAATTGCTTTGCTTCATATAGCCTGTTTAACTCTTCGGCGGATGAAGCAGGGTACAAGGCCAGCAATGGTTCATAAAAACGGGCCTCAGCATTGTAAAAACCAGACAACCCATTGCCGCAGCTGCTCAAAAAGTTTTGTAATTCAGCAGTAGTTAAGAAAGGGTAATCACAGCCAATGAACAATATGTTTTTTTTGGGGAATTTGTTGTATGCCGTGAGCAATGCCGCCATGGGACCCATATTGCTGAATGCATGATCATCTTTTATAAAATGATATCTATCATCAATTGTAGCTGCCTGTACTTCATTGCATGAAATAAAAACTTTTTCACAAAAATGAAGGAGCATATCATAAATATGATAGCGCTGTGGTTTTTCAAAATACTGCAACATGCTTTTATCAGTGCCCATACGGCTGCTGCTGCCCCCACATACAACCAGTCCAAAAGTATTAAGGTTCATATCATTTTTTGCAGGCACTGATGTGGTCATTTTCAAATTTAAATTAAAGAGCTAAAGTAAACGATAGTTTGATTGTTTTTTTTCTCTTGTATTATAGCGTACCAATAAAACCACATAATGTAGATTTATTTCTATGGAGGTAGTTGTAGTACTAAAAGCTTACCAATAAAAAAATAAATAGCATGAATTTTGCTGTAAATAGCTGTTCAAGCCAATTTTACTAAACATGCAGTACGAATTAAAAGACTTAGAAACCCAAATGTTAATGGATCTGCTCGCAAAGCATACAGAAGATTATACAAGATTACTAACGGCGGGGAAAAGGGAAGAATTTGAGCACTGCAAGCAAACCATTGCACTTCTGCAAAAAGAAATAAATTCACGTAAAAAGAGTGATCAAAAGAATTAAAAAGAGTTATTACCCACACTATTAAAATTATCTTTTAATCAAATTTACCTTAGTGACCAGGCTGAAAAATTATTGAGTTTTGTACCTATCGCTTCTTCAAGTAGTCTACATATCCCGCAGACAGGGATGTTTGAATTTTCATTTGGCACAATAGTTTTTAATTGCAGCTTTTCTTACCCCAACTGATAATGGATTCCGGTATTTGCATTCATACCGGGATGTTAATAAAGAATAAATCATTTTGCCACTCAACATTTTGGCCCTGTCTAAATCCCTAACATTTCCTACATTTAGCCCCTTGACCCCGGTCACTTAAAAAATCAACATTTAGTATGAAAAAAAATTGCATTACCCTGGCATTGATCGCCATGGTATTTACTGTAACCGCACAGGACAAAAAAATTGTAACCGCCACCGATTATGATAAAGCCACAAAAGCCTTAAGCTTTAACACCAGTAAACTGGTATCCAGGTACAACGTAAATCCAACCTGGCTGCCCGATGGCAGGTTCTGGTACACCGTGAACGTGGATGGTGGTAAAGAATTCGTTTTAATAAATCCCGCTGATGCAAGCCGCAAAACAGGCGCCGATAAAAAAGCAATATTACCCGATGACCAACCAGCGACCCCACGCCGGGGATCCTTCACAGAATCTGTTTCTCCCGACGGAAAAAAAGCAGCTTTCATTAAAGACTGGAACCTGTGGGTGAAGGATATGGATACGAAAAAAGAGACCCAGCTAACTTTCGACGGAGTAAAAGATTTTGGCTATGCAACCGACAATGCCGGATGGACACATAGTGACAAGCCCATCATGCTCTGGAGTCCCAATTCAAAAAAGATAGCCACCTTTCAGCAAGACCAGCGCATGGTACACGATATGTACCTGGTGAGGACCAAGGTTGGCGCCCCTGAACTGGAATCCTGGAAATATCCGCTGCCCGAAGACAAACAGATCATACAGATACACCGGGTGATCATTGAAGTAGATGTGCCCAAAGTGATCCGTTTAAAAATGCCACCCGATGAACACCGGGGAACACTCAGTGATGATATTTCATCGGGCAGTTCTTATGATGATAATGAATGGAATGCAGATGGAAGCAGGCTGATGTATGTATCTACCAGCCGCGATCATAAAATTGAAAAAGTACGCATAGCCGATGCAGCAACGGGCAATGTAAAAGAAGTGTTTGAAGAAAAAGTAGCCACGCAATATGAAAGCGGGCAGGGAACCATCAACAACCGTTTTGTTGATAAGACCAACGAGATCATTTGGTACAGCGAGCGTGACGACTGGGGCCATTTGTATTTATACGATGCAGCCACAGGTAAACTTAAAAATCAAATTACCAAAGGTGCATTTGTTGTAACCCAGTTATTAAAGATCGATGAAGCAAACCGTGTACTCTATTTTAATGCCAATGGGCGTGAGGCGGGCCGTGACCCTTATTTCAGCCATTTTTATAAAGTGAATTTTGACGGCAGCGGACTTACCCTGCTAACACCCGAAGATGGCAATCACAGTGTCAACATATCTCCCGATGGAAAATATTTTACCGATAATTATTCACAACCCAATGTGCCGCCGGTTTCTGTGTTGAGAGATATGAAGGGAAAATTAATAGCCACGCTCGAAAAAACTGATATCAGTAAATTACTGGCTACCGGCTGGAAAGCACCCGAGCCTATTAAAGTAAGATCGGCTGATGATAAATGGGACCTCTATGGTTTGATGTTTATGCCGGCAAATTTTGATAAGAACAAAAAATACCCCATCGTAAATTATGTGTATCCCGGCCCGCAGGGTGGAGGAGTAGGCACCCGTAATTTTGGTCCTTCACGTGGCGATCACCAGGCACTTGCCGATCTCGGTTTTATTGTGGTGATCATTGATGGCGCATGCAATCCCGATCGTTCCAAATCTTTTCATGACGCCTGTTATGGTAATATGGGCGACAACACGCTGGCTGACCAGGTGGCCGGTATCAAACAACTGGCAGCCAAAAGGCCGTATATGGATATTGACAAAGTTGGTATCTGGGGCCACTCCGGTGGCGGCTTTGCTACAGCTGATGCCATGTTCACTTTCCCTGATTTTTATAAAGTGGGTATCTCCGAATCGGGTAACCAGGATAACCGCAACTATGAAGATGACTGGGGCGAAAGGTATATAGGCCTTGAAACAAAAGGCCCCGACGGAAAGACCAATTACGAGAAGCAGGCCAATCAGATCAATGCCGGTAACCTCAAAGGCAAACTCCTGCTGGCACATGGTGGTATGGATGATAATGTACCGCCTTATAATACTTACCTGGTGGTGGAAGCATTGCAAAAAGCCAATAAGGATTTCGACCTGGTTGTTTTCCCCAATGCACGCCATGGCTATGGCGCCGAGAGTTATTACATGACCCGCCGCCGCTGGGATTATTTTGTAAGCAACCTGGCCGGGGCAACGCCTCCAAAGGAATATAAAATAGATCCCAATCCCCAGCCAGCAAAGACCGATGTTGCCAGGCCCACCGATTTAACCAACCGTAAGAATACCGTGATCAAACGCATACCGGTATCTGTACGCAACATCACGCTCAATATATTTGATAACGGCACGATAGATGGAGATTCCATCAGTGTGTATTACAATAATAAATTACTGGTGGCCAATCGCGGCCTTACAGAAAAAGCCATTGTTGTAAACCTCATGCTGGATGAAAAAGCGGCACAGCACGAAATTGTACTCTTTGCTCATAACCTGGGCAGCATACCGCCCAATACAGCTTTGATCGTAGTAAATGCCGGAAGCCAGCGTTTTGAACTGTCGTCCAGCGC
>JBDSXS010000221.1:0-2639 GCA_039926045.1 Ferruginibacter sp. | reverse complement strand
AATGAGGTTTTTTACTCCAGGTTTGGTTAATAGAATCTCTTTTGTTTTTTTTTTAACAGGCCTCTAAATAATTTTTATGGAAAGAGCTTCGTTAGGCATCTATGCCTGATAAAACTTTCATGAAAATAGCCAGGGGTACATTTGTCTTAACCGGTGGTTTGTTCTTAACCATTTCAGCATTTGGATATTTTTTCTGGTATAAGAAGCAATTCGATCAACATTCAGGATCTAAATCATTTGCTTTTGTCGAAACTAAAGCCAAAGACAATGGGGAAACTTTGCTCCGCTTATATCAAAGATCGTTACCGGCAAAGCACTACATTAATGCTCATGGTTTTAATAAACAACATTGTTTTTTGGTTGATATGAGACTCCCTTCCGGCAGCAACCGTTTTTTTGTTTACAACCTCGATAAAGACTCTGTAGAAATGGCGGGGCTGGTTGCGCATGGCAGCGGGAACAGTGGTTCAGATACCACAACCTTTTCAAACACCCCAAACAGCTATTGCACTTCTCTTGGCAGATATAAGATCGGTAATTCCTATAATGGAAAATTTGGGTTGGCTTATAAGTTATACGGACTCGATAAAACCAACAATAAAGCCTTTGACCGTTTTGTTGTGCTGCATGCCCATGCATGTGTTCCGGGTAATGAAGTGGCTCCTTCACCCATCTGCGAAAGCTGGGGTTGCCCTACAGTTGCACCCTCATTTTTAAGCCAGTTAAAAAAATACATTGATAGATCTGAAGAACCCATACTCTTATGGATCTATTATTAGATCAGTGAAAAGGATTTTCAATTATCAATAGGTAACCATATTCAAAAACAAATAGCATAACCTGCTATCGCTGAAATTCCTTAGTGGTTTTACGCATTTTTTTTAAGCGTACCCCGGTTAAGATTTTAGTTTTATGATAGTAGAATTTCTATTAAATAAAATAAAACTACGCTGTTTTAACTTGTAACATATTTACAGAGCAATTTATCAGAAAGCCGCCCGTTTGATATTCTGCATACCCGCAGATATCCTCTAAGCCAGTAGTACTAAAACCATATCCTATGAGTACTAAAAATTGCATCCGTATTCTACGTAATACTTTTGTACTGGTGATCATTTTAGTTTTAACTGTTCCTGTTTCCGGATTCAGTTACTGGAGTAATCCAATTTTTGGATCCCGGCAGGTGAACAGTCTTTTCAGTTTTTATGCCAACAAAGGTATCAGCAGCACCGAAACAATTTACCGCTTACATGAAAAGGCCTCCATCGCTAAGGATTATGCAATTGCGCAGGGATATGATGCGGAATATTGTTTTTTTATTGATATGCGTATACCTTCCGGCAAGAACCGTTTTTTTGTTTATGATCTAAAAAATAATTCAGTAGAAATTGCCGGGTTGGTAGCACACGGTAGGGGGTCCGGCATTGGATCACCGGACGCACTCATGTTTTCAAACGAATTGAATAGTAATTGCACTTCTTTGGGAAAGTATAAAATGGGCAGATCGTATTCAGGTATTTTTGGGTTGTCTTACAAATTGCATGGACTGGATAGAACCAACAGCAAAGCTTTTGAAAGGTCTGTGGTTTTGCATTCGTTTTGCGGCGTGCCTAATAAGGAAATCTATCCTGCCTCTATTTGCAAAAGCGAAGGTTGCCCTACTGTTTCGCCTGCATTCCTGGCACAGTTAAAAACATACCTTGATAATTCCGATAAGCCCATTTTATTATGGATATATTATTAAGTATTGCAGCACCAAAGTAATGCAATACCAAATGATCTTTTAATTCATCGGAATTTCAATAGCCAATAATTCAGCATCTTCAGAAGCAGTTACCCTAAAATTTTCAGTTTCTGAAATACCCAGGGCATCTCTTTTATTCAACTGCTGGCCATCAACTGTTACAGAACCATTAATGACAACCAGGAATACTCCATTATTTGCAAAAGCATTTGAATAAGTTATTTCCTTTCCTGCTTTAAGATCAGTTAAAGCAAACCTTGCATCCTGGTTAATCCATAAAGCATTATCTGCTTCAACAGGAGACACCACTGTTTGCCATTTATTTGTTCTTTGCGTTATATCAAATGTTTTTTGGTCGTAGCGTGGTTTTATATTTCTTTCTTTTGGAAATACCCAGACCTGGAAAAGTGTTACCGGGTCAGTTGCAGATGCATTGGCCTCAGAATGTTGTACGCCTGTTCCCGCACTCATGATCTGTATATCACCGGCTTTAATAACTCCTTCACCACCGGTACTGTCCTTATGCTTAATGGCTCCGGTAAAAGGGATGGTTACAATTTCCATATTATCATGCGGATGAGCAGGAAAGGAACCTCCGCCCCCAATAAAATCATCGTTCAATACCCTCAACAACCCAAAATGAACTTTGGCATTGTCATGGTATTGGGCAAAACTGAAATAATAATTTGGTTTTAACCAGCCGTAATCAGCGGATCCCCTGTCTGCTGCTTTAAATAATATTGATTTCATAATTGTTGTTTTAAATATTCAATGTTTAAACATCAAATATAATGCCATTTTATTGAAGTACCAAATTGGCTTAACCGGTGAGTCACCCTTTTGGGGTGACTCACCGGTTAAGCCAAAAAATCCCCCGGATTTGACGGGGGTATGG
>JBDSXS010000220.1:0-20727 GCA_039926045.1 Ferruginibacter sp. | reverse complement strand
TTATCCAGTGTTTTGCCCTTGTGGCCAACAACAAAAATGGTTGAGTTCAACGGGTTCTCTGCATAGCTTTCCAGTTTATCAATATCTTTCATCTGCTGTGCCTCTTTCAGTAAAACCACCTGGCGCTCTGCAAACATAGGATAACGTGTACAGGCATTAATAACAGCAGCCCAGTCTGCATCCTTTCCATAGAACACGGTCAGGTTAAATCCTGCTTCCGCTTCATTAAGGATGTGGTGCTCAGCATAGTCCATAACCATATCAATGTAATAATCCTCTTCACCCTCCAGCCAGTAAATATTTTTAAAACTGTTCTTTTTCCAGTCACTGATGATTTTTTCTGCACTCATGGTTCAAAGATACTATTTCACGCTGTAGGTTTTTATGCGGCAGAAATCTATAATTTTTCCGGAAAAACGGCTTTTTGTAAAAAAAGCTTTTAACACAGCAATAACGGCATATTTACTACGTTTTTTTTGATGTATCATTATCTTTGGCATAATTTTAGCCGAAAAGCGGATTAGACCTCTGTTCCCACTGGAAAACTATTCCCTCTTTTCGCCTTATAGAAAAACCTGATAATAGAAAAACCTAAAAAGCTATGAGTTTCGAAAACTACCCCGGTTCTGAAAAAAACACACAACCCATGGTTCAGCAACCTCAAAACAAATGGCGTAATTATTTAACGGCGGCCCTTGTCATTGCTTTATTGGGTACCTGGGCATACATCATTTGGGATAAGAGCAAAACCACGGAAACCATTCAGCAAAAAGAGCTGGTGATCACCAATACTTCATCACAAAGGGATCAATTGCAAAAAGAACTGGAAGACGCAACCATGCGCTATGATATGATCAAGACCAGCAGTGCCAATATGGTGCATAGCAAAGACAGTACGATCTCGAAAAAAGACCGCGACATTGCCGAGAAGCGAAATAAGATCCAGCAACTATTATCTAAGGTTGGCGCCACCGCAGAAGAACTGGCCCAGGCCAAAGGTTTGATCGCATCTTTGAATGGTGATATCACGGGATACAAAACCCAGGTAGAAACTTTAAAAGGAGAAAAACTGGTGCTTACACAGGAAAAAAATGTTGTGATACAGGAACGTGATAAAGTGATAAAAGATTTTGATTCGGCGACAACTGTAATTAAACAAAAAGAAGAAGTGATCGATGTGGCTTCTACCCTCCAGGCTTCTAATTTTTCTATACTGGGCATTAATGAAAAAAGCGGCAGCGAAAAAACAACAACTGTAGCCAAAAGAGTTGACAAACTCCGCATCTCTTTTGATATTGATGAGAACAGGGTTGCCCAATCAGGCCCCAAAAATATTTTTGTATGTATAACCGGCCCCGACGGTAAACCACTTGCTGTTGAAGCATTGGGCTCAGGCATGTTCAGCACCAGGGATGGCGTGCAAAAATATTACACGCAAAAAATTGATGTGAACTATACACAGGGGCAACGCCAGACAGTAAGCATTGACTGGAAACAGAATTCAGATTTTGAGAGCGGTGATTATAAAATTGAAGTGTATAATAACGGGTTTAAAATTGGCGAAGGCATCCGCAGTTTAAAGAAAGGCGGGTTGTTTAGTTAGATCATTTAGGTGTCTGGCCACTAAAACATTATTCAACCTCAAGAGACATTTTGTATTTATCATTTCCTCATAATCCAGGCACTTTTTGAAGTGGCCTGACAGCTTAAAAGATCGCCCGAACACTGGCCCGGCCAATATGAATTGTCCTTGTTGCTTCGGGTTTACGTCCTTCGTACTGGATACTCATTTCAATATTACCTGCCAGCCGTTTTGTATATTCTATATTCCACAAATAATTTTTACCCGGTAATAACCCTTCCAGCAAAATATAGCCAACCGTAGTGTTTGCGGAACCGGGGTAGCCTTTATAAGTAATTTGATTCAGTGAGAACTTTGCATTGAGCGTACTGCTGGAAAGGATATTATACCTCACATCTGCGCTGATCACATGATTCGTTGCGCTTTCCATAGAATCGACCGTATTTCTTTTTTGCCCGTAAGCATAGGTTAACGTAGCCCTTAAATTAGATTTGTGAACATACGATAATGAAGGCTCTATAATATTTTGCAGCACCACGTAATTACGGTTATCAAACTTTGGTCCCGTAGTATTTAATACATTCTTTATCTGCTTATAACTTAAAGTCGTCACAAAACTCCGGCCGATATTCCACCTAAGTTTAGTAACCAGGTTACGCAGCCTGCGGCTTTCAAATCCATAACTCAGTAAGGATTTACCATTGCTGATGCTGTGTGTAACATCAAAGCCCCATTTAATATTACTGCGGTTAAAGAACAACGTGTTTGACAAATACGAGTTCAGCGTTATCAAAGTTGTATCCACCAATTTATTGGTGAATGGGTTAAACTGGAATTTCCCGGTACTGATGTCTTTTTTGTTGATCTGTAAAGCCGAACTGGTGCTGGAACGTGACAATATTTTTTTAAAGCCCGTTGCTGATTCTTTAAGCAGCATTTTGGGGTTTAATGAAAAACTATAATTGAACTGAACATAGTTGGCTTTTACGTACTGATTACTGGGTGTAAATATCCGAATGTATTTTTTCTGATCCTGGAAAACAGCAATTTCAAATTCATTCAGTTCCGGAATAGCATTGCCGTTATAATCGATCCAGGTATATTCGCCCTGTCCGGCTGGCACTTCAACATACGTGTATTCCCTTTTCTGTTCCTGGCCCGAGCCCAATTCATACAATACATTGCCAACTAAAAAACCCTTCCACTCATGAACATAGTACTCTACCCTGCCCAACAGGCTTTCGTCAGCTTTTTGCCGGCTGACAGCAGCATTAAAGATGTGAAGCTTGCGGTAAGTGACATTCAGTTTAACCTGGTGTTTTTCGTTTTTCAATAATTCGGTAAAAAAATTATAGTTATCACTTCTGTCTGCTTTCTCCAGTTTTGATCTCACCGGTAACAGGTCATTCCTGGTAAAATAAGCAACACCCCATTTGTTTGCCTTTGCAGGATTTGATTTCAGCGAAACTTCCCAAACATTAAATGCATAACTGAATGAAGATAAAGTATCACCTGCTTTATTATGCAGCTTATTATGTTCGCTGTAGTATTTAAATCCCAGCAGCATTTTCCTGAAACTTACGAGTTCTTTGTTCAGCTCCACCCTTGGCCGGATAAAAGTTCCGTTTTGTTGTGGATTGTTGATCGTAGTTATACTGAATTGGTTAGCGAGTTTCCAGCCACGGAAATTATTAAAGCTGTTCACAACCTGTCGCAGCCCGTTGTATTTATCACTTCGGATATAACTGGTTATATCATACTGCAAAAAATTACCGGTGCTGTCTGCAAGTTTTACAGCTGCATTGCTGATGTGCTCATCTGCATTGGCAACAGTATAAGGAATACTCCAGTCTCTTAAAAATTCGATATTCCTTAAGCGTTCTATCGGCCTGAACCGCTCCTGTACAAATTCGTAGCCCAGCCTGGTCTGTAGCAGCAAAGGTTTTCTTAAGAGGTTGATCCTGGTATCATCTTTTATGAACTGCAGTTTTGTAGCAAAGGCCTTGTCGTTGCCTTTGTCCTTACTCGAAAAAAGATTGACATCATAATTGCTCAAGGCAACTTCTGCCCTCAGCCTTGTTTTTGGATTGAAAACGTACTCACCCCCTATGGTGATCAATTGTTGTTTTTTGGGAGATATCAATAGAATTACCGGGGCATAGTCTCCCAGTTTATTATTGTTTATGTCGGGCTGAACCCAACCAAATACTTTACCATTGGCTACACTTTGTAGCGGTGTGTAATTACCCTTTCCCGGCCCCAGGTAGGTAAAGCTTAAACTATACAGTATATCATTAGGGTTTGTTGAAAAAACAAAGATCGAATCGTGCAGGGTACCGTTATAGAGAGTATCGATCTTTTTGTACAGTATCTTACCTGCACTCAGTGTATCTCTTACCGCATTCACATAATATGCGGTATCAATACCATCGCCGATATCGGCCAGGAACTGTTTTTGTTTGGTATCAAGCACCTGGTTGATGGAAGAATTTTTAGCATCAGAATTATTATAATAACCCAGATTCAGGAAAAATTTATCACTAAAATTCACTTCATCACTCACATATACCTGTGAATTCAAAAAATTACGGTCGGCATATTCAAACTCCACCTGTATCCGTTTATCTTTTGTAACCAATCTTTTTTGGGTAAAAGTTAATTCTGCAGTATTGTAATTGATCACATAATCCTGGTCCTCCCCACGTTGCAGTAATTCGCCATCCATATACACCCTTTCTGTACCTGCAAGTACTACAAAAAAGATCTCAAGATTGGGGCTGGTTAAACGATAAGGGCCCTGGTTGCCTTCAAAGGGTGTTATCTGGTTTCGGGTAAATTTTCCTTTAGCGATGGCACCGCTCAGCAACAATGAATTGGAGATATTTTTTGTTATTTTATTATCCGTGATAAAAGAAACCCCCTGCAGTCTTTTATAAAAATTTAGAAAATAGTTTTTGCTTTGGCGGATATCAATATCTCCAAAATTTGCCTGCCAGCCTTTTTTCTTTACTTGCAGAAATATCCGGTCAAAGTCACGCAGGTCCTGTGTATTACCTTCGGGTTGAATAGGAATATTGTTATCAGTAATAGCGGCTGTTAACTCCAGGCTGTCGCCGATAAAACCATTCAACTGTAAATTTAGGCTTGAACTTACAACAGCATCCTGGCTATTTCCAAATGAGATGCCGCGGCCAAAGCTTCCCTCAGAATTTATATTTCCAAAATCCATTAATGGATTGGTTTGCTTTGACCCCACTTTAATTGTAAAAGGCGTATTACTTAAAAAATTATACCGGATGCTGTCGTAATTCAAATGGCTCACCACCGCATTTAATTTATAGGGGAACACACGGTATGTTACCCTTACATTTTCCATAATGGGCTTCCCCAGCCAGGTAATGGTTGCGTTTACTTCATCAACCTTATAATATGATGGTGAAACACCTTCAATGATCACAGAACCAGGAACCAGGCTTAAAGAATCGAGTTTAATAATTTGCTCCCTGGTACTTACTGTTATTGTATGAAGATTTGAGAGTGACGGCAGATTTATTTGTGCATACAGCGTTGGCACATTAAAACTCAAAAAAATAAGTAAGTATAGCCGTTTTGACTTCAACAGTTTTAGGATTAGTAATGCCTAAAATTAGGATTTATTGTGCAGTACAGCTAAAACTAGTAACACGCTGCAAATAAAATCTTTACTGTTTAAACAGCCAGCATTTTAAACAGATACAGAACGGACTTTATATGATGCAATTTAAATTAAATGATGGATCTGTAAATGAGAAAATTTTAGTGCAGCATTAAAGTCGTTAATCCGTTAATTTGTTAATTGGTTAATCCGTAAAGCAGAATTAGGAAGTTAGACTTTTCAACTTTTAACCGCTTACCGGATAACGTATCAACGGATTAACGTTGCTTTATTGTTCCGTACTTAACCCTGCTTTTAAATATTCCCTGTTCATCCGGGCAATGTTAGCCACTGAAATTCCTTTGGGACATTCCGCTTCGCAGGCATAGGTATTGGTACAATTGCCAAAACCTTCCTTATCCATCTGTGCCACCATATTCAACACCCTTGATTCTCTTTCGGGCTGCCCCTGCGGCAATAAGGCCAGTTGAGAAACTTTGGCGCTTACAAATAACATAGCACTGCTGTTCTTACAGGCAGCCACGCAGGCCCCGCAACCAATACAGGATGCAGCATCAAACGAATTATCAGCATCTTTTTTATCAATGGGCAATGCATTGGCATCAACTGCATTACCGGTGTTCACAGAAATATATCCGCCCGCCTGCATGATCCTGTCGAATGCATCACGGTTAACCATCAGGTCTTTTATAACCGGGAAAGCTGCAGAACGCCAGGGTTCCACCACGATCGTATCGCCATCCTTAAAGGCACGCATGTGTAACTGGCATACTGTATTTTTTGTCCACGGACCATGTGCCCTGCCATCAATATACATACTGCACATACCACAGATCCCTTCACGGCAATCGTGGTCAAATGCAATGGGATCTTTGCCTTCTGTAATAAGTTGTTCGTTCAACACATCAAACATTTCCAGGAAAGACATCTCCGAAGAAATATCCTTTACCCGGTAAGTTTCAAAACTACCTTTCGATTTACCGTCCTTTTGTTTCCACACTTTCAGTGTGAGGTTCATGTTGTAGTGTTCCATAAATCTTAAATACTTTTATTATTACTGTGTTCGATGTTGATCTTATGTGTTTACTTGTATGACCGTTGCGTAGGTTTTACAATTTCGAAGTTCAGCGCTTCTTTGTTTAATTGCCAATCGCTTTCTCCCCTGTATTCCCATGCTCCCACATAACTGTAATTATCATCATCGCGTTTTGCCTCGCCATCTTCTGTTTGCGATTCTTCCCTGAAATGCCCGCCGCAGCTTTCATTCCTGTTCAATGCATCTTTACACATCAGTTCGCCCAGTTCTATAAAATCAGCCACCCTCCCCGCTTTATCCAGTTCCGGATTCATTTCCTCAATATCGCCGGGTATCTTCACATCACTCCAGAATTCTTTTTTCAAAGCCTGGATCTCTGCAATGGCTTCCTGCAATCCTTTAGCATTACGTGCCATGCCACATTTATCCCACATGATCTTTCCCAACCGCTTGTGAAAACTTTCAACGGTTTGTTTTCCTTTAATACTCATTAGGGTATTGATCCTGTCGTTAACCGTTTTTTCTGCTTCTTCAAACGCAGTATGATCTGTTGGAATTGATTTCGTTGCAATATCATCTGCCAGGTAATTACCCAATGTATAAGGAATAACAAAATAACCGTCTGCAAGCCCTTGCATTAAAGCGCTTGCACCAAGCCTGTTTGCGCCATGGTCGCTGAAGTTTGCTTCGCCTAAGGAATATAAACCCTGCACAGTAGTTTGCAATTCATAATCAACCCATAGGCCTCCCATGGTGTAATGCACCGCGGGATAGATCCGCATCGGCATTTCGTAAGGGTTTTCGCCAGTGATCTTTTCATACATCTCAAAAAGGTTACCGTATTTTTCTTCAACAACCGCTTTCCCTAATTGTACGATTGTATGATGTTCTGCACTTTCATTTCCTGTTTTACCGGCTTCAATTTTACCATACCGTATGATGGCATCTTTAAAGTCAAGATAAACGGCCAGTTTGGTTGTACCAACGCCATACCCTTCATCACATCTTTCTTTGGCAGCCCTTGATGCCACATCACGAGGTACCAGGTTTCCAAATGCGGGGTACCTGCGTTCCAGGTAATAATCCCTTTCTTCTTCGGGTATGTCAACAGCTTTACGGTTATCATCCTTTTGTTTAGGTACCCATATCCTTCCGTCATTACGCAAGCTTTCGCTCATGAGGGTTAATTTACTCTGATACTCGCCGCTTACCGGTATACAGGTAGGATGAATTTGTGTGAAACATGGATTGCCAAAATAAGCGCCCTGCTTGTGTGCTTTCCATATGGCCGTAACATTACTGCCCATGGCATTGGTGCTTAAATAAAATACATTGCCATAGCCGCCGGTGCATAACAGCACAGCATGCCCAAAATGTCTTTCTAAATTTCCGTTTACCAGGTCTCTTGCAATGATTCCTCTTGCCTTGCCATCGATCTTTACAATGTCAAGCATTTCATGACGGTTGTACATGGTTACATTACCCAGGGCCACCTGCCTTTCCAATGCACTGTAAGCACCCAATAATAATTGCTGGCCTGTTTGCCCGGCCGCATAAAATGTACGCTGTACCTGTGTGCCGCCAAAACTCCTGTTACTTAACATACCTCCATATTCTCTTGCAAAAGGCACACCCTGGGCAACGCATTGATCAATGATAGCAGCACTTACTTCGGCCAGCCGGTGTACGTTAGCTTCTCTAGACCTGTAATCGCCTCCTTTAACTGTATCGTAAAACAAACGGAAAACAGAGTCTCCATCATTCTGGTAATTCTTAGCTGCATTAATACCACCCTGCGCCGCAATGCTGTGTGCCCGGCGTGGACTATCCTGGAAACAAAATGCTTTTACTTTATAACCCATTTCTCCCAAAGATGCTGCTGCAGAGGCTCCGGCTAAACCGGTACCTACAACAATGATCTCTAACTTACGCTTATTGGCTGGGTTAACGAGTTTTACATGGCCCTTGTAATCGGTCCATTTTTTATCCATTTCACCGGCCGGTATTTTTGAATCTAAAGACATTGTTTGTATGTTATTAGTTATCTGTTAATTGTTATTAATCATGAGTCCTTCAACCTAATTCCAAATACCCAATTCCTAATTCCCCTTAACTGACCCATCCTGCATAAATAGAAACAGGCATGGCAGCAAATACCAAACATATCAGCAATGAAAAAACAAAGCCTACAGTTTTAATGATCGGGGTATATTTTTTATGATTTAAGCCAAAGGTTTGAAACGCACTTTGAAAGCCATGCAGTAAGTGCCAGAAAAGAGATATAACACCAAGTACATAAATGATCACCACCCAAAGGTCCTGGAAGACCGTGAGCATGGCTTTGTACAGGTTATGTACTTCCTGGTTGGCATAGTCTCCAAGTGTAGTAGTTTCCAGTGCAGCTATATTGGCCATACCGCCAAAACGGGATGGTACCCAAAAATGATACAGGTGCATCACCAAAAACAAAAGCAACAGCGTTCCCAATAAGCCCATACTGCGGCTGTACCAGGTACTGTTTGCCTGTGGCTTATTTACAGCATAACTTATTGGTCTTGCCTTTGCATTCTGACGCCATAATATAAGCCCCTGGATAATGTGCAGGATCAACCCAATAAATAAACCGATCTCAAACGTGCGGATAAAAAGATTGCTTCCCATAAAATGACCCCAGTGGTTAAAGGTTTGGCCCCCGTCATTATAAAAGATCATCGCATTTATAGTACAATGAACGATCAAAAAAGAGATCAGGAAAAAGCCGGTAAGTCCCATGATAAGCTTTTTACCAATGGACGAACTAAAAAAATGTTTCCAGGTCATATTGAAAGAGTTAGAGTTTGAGTTGGAATACAAAAATACGACAGGAAGGGCAAAAACTTACACGTTAATCCGTTAATCCGTAAATTAGTTAATTCGTTAACTGGGCAATAGAGTGCGAACGGATCAACGGATTAACTACTTAACCAATTAACAGTTTAGTGAAGCCTCCTGATCATCATATCGTCTATTTGCTGAAAGATCAATTCTGGTTTTAATGTTCTCCATTGCGGAAAATCGATCAACTTAATATAATTGGTTAGCCTGGCCTGTACAAAATCATATTGGCTTTGTGTTGGCATATCAATAATAACAACCCATCCCCCAACATCTTCCAGTTGCTCCCGCCAGTCTTCATAATAACTGTCGTCGCTGCTGTGAAAATTGAGCACATTTTCTGCGATCAATATAAATTTTGTGATTCCCTGTGCAAACATGATATCCGTAATATCACGCCGCAGTGTCATGATATCATTCTCAATGGCATCGTTCCATTCGCCCAGTAATTCAATGATGGTATAGCCCTGTTCATAATCAACAAACAGGATCTTCATGTACAGGGTACGGGATCCAAAATCATCCCATTGCGGGTGTATATAAAAATTGTAAACGGTGTTGGAGAATTCAAATTCGCTGTAGGTACGGCGATAAAAAGGTGATTGCTTATCTTCTTCGGCTGCATATAAATGGCGCCAGTTGTAATATGGTTCTATGTCCTGCAAATAATCGCTAATTGTTTGATTAAAATGATTGCGCTGATTATGCAAATTTCAAGTAATCTGCGGAATCAAAAAAATCAAACTGTTACGAAATTAAAAGACTTTTGAACAGAAGGCTCTGTCTGCGAAATCCAAATAATCCTATAAATCTGTGATCAAAAAAAGAGGGTTGTCAAATTTTGACAACCCCTTCGACTTAATAACCGTAATATTTTTATTGAACTACAATTCTTTCTGTAAAAATAAATTTATTGCTGGCATCAGTTACTTTAACCATATACATGCCTTTTGCAAATTTTTTGTTCAGCGCCACTTTTTCAACCTGTGTTTTTGCACTCACATTTACAATAGTATTTGAAAGCGGCTTGCCGGATAGATCAGTAATAGTAACATTGTATTTACCTGCAGCCTGTCCGTCAAAATATATACTGAACTCACTTGTGGTAACAGGGTTAGGGAAAATATGTGCTTCGTTGGTCAACACCGGAACAACCGGTTTAAAATCAGCAAATGTCCTGGCAGCATCAACTTCTTTTTGATATAACAAATTGCCATTGGCCAGGTCAGAAGCATTATAAACCATATCTGATCCCTCGATCAAAGTAGCTTTAAAATCAGTGATAGAAAATTTGTAGTACCCTGCAAATGTATTGGCACTGGCTACAACCACGTTACCATCCTTATCAACCGCAGCACCATTGGTACTGTAAGTTGCAGGCAAACCTGAAATGTACCCAATTTGCTTAGCCACTTTTGTTTCCACATCCAGTGAAAAAACATAATGGTTAGCGGAGATGATGTATAATTTATTATAAGCATCAGCGATCATATCGCCGCCCCAACTGGTGCATTTGTTTTTAACAGAAACTGTTTTGTTTGATTCATCGTCAATAACAGGACCCAGGTCCGTGATCGTAACTTTTTTACCTGTTGTGAACCTGATCAGGCGGCTTCCGTCATTGGTCATGGCATAACCATTACCATCGGCCGCAATTACCATAC
This sequence comes from Ferruginibacter sp., assembly GCA_039926045.1. Taxonomy (GTDB): domain Bacteria; phylum Bacteroidota; class Bacteroidia; order Chitinophagales; family Chitinophagaceae; genus Ferruginibacter. Next base: position 9,916 of record JBDSXS010000220.1, on the reverse strand, counting down.
GGGTAAAATGATTGGCTTCATCGTTCAGGGCTGCGTTTGTATTTAACAGCGATGAAGTAACTGTATAATATTTCTGCTGATCGCCCTTTGCATTCAGGTCAAGCCAGCGTAATTCGCCAACACGCATTGGTGTAAAGAATAGTTTGTTTTGATTTTTGTCATAAGCCGCTGCTGCCACCATGGTCTCCGTGGGCCTTGAAGCAGCCAGTGTCTGATTTTTGGTATCAGCATCCATCATCACAAATGCTGTTTTGTCTCTTTGGTAGATATCCTGGACAATTTTACCAGAGTTGATATCCACCTGGCGGATGTTCATCCACATAAAATCACGATTGCCGTCACCGGTTATTGCAAAGGTTTTTCCGGCATCCTGTGCCGAAAGGGTGAAGCTTGCTGCAATAAAACTTGTTGAAAGTAAAAGTTTAATATTCATAAGAGGAGTTTTTAATTTTAGTATAGATACGTAAATTAGTAAAATTACATAAATCTAACAAGATTTTTTTATGAACGGTGGGTTTCAATTGCCTTTTTAACGCTCCTGGTTTTTAAAAGCAGTTCCCTCGCTTTTTCATAGTCATCGATAAGGGCCTTTTCCATCAGCATTTTTACGCCACGGTCAACCAGTTTATCATTGGTCAGTTGCATATTCACCATCTTATTATCTTCCACCCTTCCTAACTGTATCATAACGGTGGTAGAGATCATATTCAGGATCAGCTTTTGGGCCGTACCGCTTTTCATACGGGTACTACCCGTTATAAACTCCGGGCCAACAATCGCTTCGATCGGGTGATCTGCGGCTGCACTTAGCGGGGAGTCCTGGTTACAGCAAATACTGCCGGTAGCTATATGACGTGCTTTGCATTGCTGAAGGGCTGCGATCACATAAGGCGTTGTTCCGCTGGCAGCAATACCAATCACCACATCTTTTTCATTAACGGAATGTTCCTGCAGGTCAAGCCAGCCCTGTTCCAGGTCATCTTCCGCAAATTCAACGGCTTCAGTGATCGCTTTGTTTCCGCCGGCAATGATCCCGATCACTAAACCGTATGGAACACCAAAGGTTGGCGGGCACTCACTGGCATCTACAATGCCTAACCTGCCGCTGGTTCCGGCACCTATATAAAACAGGCGGCCTCCCATCAGCATTTTATCTACAATTACCTGCACCAGTTGTTCTATCTGCGGAATGGCTTTTTCGATCGCAGCAGGCACTACCTGGTCTTCTTTATTGATATTGGTCAATAACTCGGTGACAGACATGTTCTCCAAATGCCTGTAATTTGATTCTGATTCTGTAATTCTCTTAAACGTCATACCCCAAACCCCTAAAGGGGCTTTAAAGACTTCAAATTTGTAAGCTTATTCACGCCCACAACTTCAGTCTGATTATAAAATAATTTTCTATCTAAAAAACATCACAAATCATAATGCTGTCCAAGTCCCCCTTCAGGGGGATTTAGGGGGCTCCATGAAATTTTACCAGGCCGTCCATTGGCTTTTTGATCACTTTACCCAATTGCAGTTCATATGAACTGCACATCTCTTTTAATACATCTCTGAAGCCATAAGCCACACTGCCTGTGAAGTTGATCGGCATTGTCCAGCTTTCGCGGTATTTGTAAATATGATTAAAGAAGAAATCATTAAAACTGTCTTCAATGATATTTTCTATCATATAATGCCCCCGGTTCTCAACCAAAAAACCCGTAAATGCTGCCAGGTAACGGTTGGGCAATGGTTTTTTATAAACTGCTGTAAGAATCTCGTCGCTGTTGGTATTATATTTTGCATTAAACCGGTCCATCAGGTCTTCGTCAAAGGTATTGTACAAAAAATACTGGATCACCTTGCGTCCTAAATAGGCGCCACTGCCTTCATCGCCTAACACATAACCAAGTCCCGGGCTGTTCTTCATAATCTTTTTCCCGTTGTAATAACAGGAGTTTGAACCTGTGCCTAAGATACAGGCGATCCCTTTCTCATGTCCGCAAAGCGCCTTTGCAGCCCCCATCAGGTCGTGATCAACTTCAATTTTTGCATTCGCAAATACCTTTTGAATGGCTTTTTTTACCAGCTTCACATTTTCTGCATTACTGCACCCCGTACCATAAAAGTAAATTTCTTCAGGTTCGGTTTTTTTAAATTTAAACTGCAGTTCTTCTTTAATGACATATTCAATTTGCTCTGCCGAAAGAAAATAAGGACTTAAACCCTGGGTATAAAAAGTTTTTTTCGATCTCCCGTTTATTAAACACCATTCCGTTTTTGTTGAGCCGCTATCTGCTATTAATTTGATCGCCATGTGTTATGTAAATATTACAAATTGAAGTTAATTCATTTTAAGTATAAAGCTGCAAGCTACAAGACTCAAGGGAGAAACATTGATGGTAAAACATTTTTCATGATGGCCAAAGGTAAAATTCTTACTGCGACCTTCCAAAACTTCTCCATTGCAGCTTTTTACCCTTACAGCTTCTTCTTATCTTCGCCAAATGAATAAGAAAAAAATACAGGTATGGTTACCCCTGCTTTTCAGTTTAACCATGATCATCGGGATGTATTTCGGTTATAAAATGAGGGATAATATGCCCGGCAAGGGTTTCTTTTTTGCTGAGAAAGCCAGGCCTGTACAGGAGATCATGGACCTGATCAAAAACAGGTACGTGGATGATGTTATGATGGATTCACTGGCAGATACGGCTATCCAGGCCATGCTGAGCAAATTAGACCCCCACTCTGTTTTTATTCCTGCAGAAGAACTGGAGGGGGTAAATGAAGACCTGGCCGGCAGATTTTACGGTATCGGTATTGAGTTCAACATTTTTGATGATACCCTGAATGTGATCAATGTTTTAAAAGATGGCCCCGGGTATAAGGCAGGGTTACTGACCGGCGATAAATTCATTAAAATTGATGACAGCCTGGTGGCAGGTAAAAAAACAGATGCTGATGCTTTCAGAAAATTATTGCGTGGTGACAGGGGTACAAAGGTTACCATCACTTATTTACGAAACTATAATAAAAAACAGGTTTCCATTACCCGGAACACCATCCCGCTGAGCAGTGTTGATGCCGGCTATATGATCAGCAAAGACATTGGTTATATAAGACTGAATAAATTCTCATCGGTAACCTACCGTGAGTTTATGGAATCACTTGAAGCATTAAAAAAAGCCGGTTTACAGAAGCTGGTACTTGACCTGAGGGGCAATGGCGGTGGTATTTTAGACGAAGCCGTGGAAATTGCAGACGAATTTCTTGAAGGAGATAAACTGATCACTTATACCGAAGGCAAGCATATAGAAAAGAAAGAATACCGCTGCCGTAGGAATGGGCAGTTTGAAAAAGGGGCGCTGATCGTTTTGGCTGATGAAGGTACAGCAAGTGCCAGTGAGATATTAATTGGAGCACTGCAGGATTGGGACCGTGCAACCATTATTGGCAGGCGTACATTTGGTAAGGGCCTGGTACAGGAACAATTTGACCTAAGCGATAAAAGCGCTTTACGTTTAACAGTAGCCAGGTATTATACACCCATCGGCAGAAGCATTCAGCGGCCGTATACAAATGGTGGCAAAGCCTATTACGAAGAGATCAGTAAACGTTACCATGATGGGGAAACTCAATCTGCAGATTCGGTAAAAAATGATACAGGGAAAGTATACAAGACCAAGGGGGGAAAAACTGTTTATGGAAAAGGAGGAATTACACCTGATTATTTTATTGCCATGGATACTGCCGGGTTTAGCAAGAACTCTGCTTCTATTTATGAGAAGGGTATCATTAACAATTTTGCCTACAATTTTTATTTACAAAACCTGCCTCAGTTAAAAACTTTTAAAACACCTAATGAGTTTATTAAAGGTTTTTTATTCAGCGAAACTGATTGGAATCAGTTCATACAAGCTGCAGCAAAGGATTCTGTAAATATCTACATTGTTTCTGCAAAGGAAAAAAATGACCTGGTCAATCGTATCAGATCGGCTGTTGCAAGGCAATTATGGCGTACTGAAGGTTTTTTTGAAGTAATGAATACTGCAGATCCCGCCATTAATAAAGCCATTGAATTATTAAGCAAATAAAAAAACCTCCACAAGGGAGGTTAAATGTCGGTAACAATGGCTGCTAGGTTTTCATAGCTTGAATTGTTGTCGGCAGAGGATTTGCGTTGTCTTTGCACGGATATTGGATATGCCTGTATTCCTGGTCTTTGTATGGGATATTGAACAGTATAAAGGTGCATGTAAATGAATTTGCCTGACGTAGTTTATCGTATATTTAAGTTGTAGCTTTTTTTCTATATACTTCCCCTTACCTCCTTTTCTTACCTTTGCCGCAAATAACGATTCTATATGTGGCTAAATAATATACTGGAGACCATTGGCAATACGCCCCTTATCAAATTGAACAGTATCACTAAAAACCTTCCCTGTACGGTATTGGCTAAGGTGGAATATTTTAATCCCGGCAATTCCATTAAAGACCGTATGGCTTTAAAAATGCTGGAAGTGGCCGAAAAAGAAGGCAAGATCAAGCCGGGCGGAACCATTATTGAAGGAACAAGCGGCAATACGGGTATGGGGCTGGCTTTGGCTGCCTGTATAAAAGGCTATAAATGTATTTTTACCACTACCGATAAGCAATCCAAAGAGAAAGCCGATATTTTAAAAGCGGTAGGTGCCGAAGTTATTGTTTGTCCCACCAATGTGGAGCCGGAAGATCCCCGCAGTTACTATTCAGTATCCAAACGCCTGGCAACTGAAGTGCCCAATAGCTGGTATGTTAACCAATACGACAATTTAGCTAACCGGCTAGCCCACTACGAACAGACAGGCCCCGAGATCTGGGAACAAACCGAAGGCAAGGTAACACACCTTGTAGTAGCCACCGGAACCGGCGGCACAATAGTAGGTACAGGCAAATATTTAAAAGAAAAAAATCCGAACATAAAGATATGGGCTATTGACAGTTATGGCTCTTTGTTGAAAAAATATTTTGAGACCGGCGAATTGGACCAAAAAGAAGTCTACCCGTATATAAGTGAGGGATTTGGTGAAGATTTTGTGCCGGCAAACTACGATATGAGTGTAATTGATGAGTTCACAAAAGTTACTGATAAGGACGGTGCCGTAATGGCCCGCCGCATTGCCAAGGAAGAAGGTATGTTTTGTGGATATAGTGCAGGCAGTTGTTTACAGGGTTTAATACAACTTGCCAAAGGCCCCGGTGGGAAAGACCAGCTTAAAAAAGACGATGTAGTGGTTTTGATCTTTCACGACCATGGCAGCCGCTATGTGGGCAAGGTTTATAACGACCAGTGGATGCTGGAAAGGGGATTTTTAGATGTAAAGACCTTTAAAGACCTGGTTGGTGGCCGCGGTGCGCAAAAATTGATCAACCTGAAAAAAACCGATACGGTAGCTGATGCCATTGAACTGATGAAGAAATATGATATAGAGAATATCCCCGTAATGGACAGCGAAACCAGTGTTGGTGCTATATCTGCAAGTGGCTTGTTCAATAAAATATTAAGTAATCCTGATATTAAGTCTCAAACTGTTGAGTCTGTAATGGAAAAAGCCTATCCCGAAGTTGCTTTTGAAACCCCGGTGGAGCGGTTAAGCACATTTATAACCAAAGAAAATGGGGCCGTTCTCAGTAAAGACGAAAGCGGAACTTTTCACATTGTTACCAAATACGACATAATCCAGAGTTTGACCAAATAAAGGAGCCGTTAATCTACGAGTAACTAAAAAACCTTTACAGCGCTGCATTTAAACCATGCGGCACTGTAATATTTCCTGAAAAATCACGAAACTGTATACGTAGATCTACGATAGCTGGTCACGTAAGTCTCCTAAGTCCAATCCGGAATAACTACGAGCCTCACAGTAAATATAGTAGCGGAAAAATAGAGCAATATCGCTCTATAATAGAATGTTAAACTGTTGCATCTTTGTGTCAGAAGTTGATTGATAGGAATTAAACATCAATCGATATCCAAAGATCCTGATAAAAACCACTGAATTGAATCCAATGTTTGTGAAGAACCAAAAACAATCCAATATCAGTCAACTTCTTTTTAAACTTTGAAAACCAACTTTGAAAACCAATATCGCTTTAAGATCTTATCTTATCGAAAAACCAACCAAGATCTAAAGTTAAAAACCAATATCCTGCCTATGCCTTAAAAAGCGATGATGGCAAAAAACCGAAGAAAAACCAATATCCTGCCTATGCCCTAAAAAGCGATGATGGCAACAATTGAAGAACACTGAACCCGGGATTAAATCATTAATGAAAAAACTTTCATATAAGGTAACCCCCTTAAGAAAGCAGATTCAGAAGATCCTGAAAAAACCGGTCGTGCTTGGCTGGTTAAAAAATTAGACTTCCACAGTTATTTGATACGTCAAGCTGCTGTGGAAGTTTTTTTATGCGCTACATTGAAGCTTTTGCTAATTTTGGCTATGATCTTACAAAAGGCCACTGATCTCTCATACCTCCCCAAAAGGATCATTTCGCTGGTGCCTTCCCAAACAGAACTGCTATGTGATCTTGGACTTGAAACCGAAACCATTGGCATCACCAAATTTTGTGTTCATCCAGTTTCCTGGTTTAAAAGAAAAGAAAGCGTTGGCGGTACAAAGACCATCAATATTGATAAAGTACATCAACTGCAACCTGATCTCATCATTGCCAATAAAGAAGAGAATGTAAAGGAACAGATCGAACAATTATCTTTGAATTACCCGGTATGGCTTACAGATGTAAATAATTTAGAAGATGCGTTGCAAATGATAACCGATATCGGCATATTAACCGGTAAGCCCGGGCCGGCATTATCATTGACCGAAAAAATACAAAAAGCATTTAATGGTTTACCCGTAATTGATAAGCTGGTAACAACAGCCTACCTGATCTGGCGCAAGCCATACATGACCATTGGCGGCGACACTTTCATACATGACATGCTGCTGAAATCGGGGTTTGAGAATATTTTTGCCGGTAAAACAAGGTACCCGGAAATCAGCATTGCCCAACTGCAAACTACCAGTCCACAGGACCCTGTGGGTTGCGAACTGCTCCTTCTATCCTCTGAGCCCTACCCTTTCAAACAAAAACATATTGATGAGTTGCATGCATTTTTGCCCGGCACAAAGATCATTTTAGTTGATGGTGAATTTTTTAGCTGGTATGGAAGCAGGCTTTTAAAAGCACCTGCATATTTTAAGAAGCTGATCAACAGCATCCGCTAACAAAATTTGCCCTACGCTCTATTCTCAATGGTTTTTATATTAAATTTGCCCAAAACCAAACTAATTATGGCGAATAAAAAAATTGTTGAATTATTGGGTGACCAGGCCGACAGCCTTTTGAATCATGAGTGTAAGACCATCTCAAAAAATGACATCTTTCTACCAAATCCAAATCATGTAGATGATATCTGGAGAGCCAGCAACAGGAGCAATCAAACCTTAAAAAGTCTGCAAAACATATTGGATCACGGCCGTTTGGGGGGAACAGGATATGTTTCTATATTACCTGTTGACCAGGGTATAGAACACAGTGCGGGCGCATCTTTTGCACCAAACCCGATATATTTTGACCCGGAAAATATAGTGAAGCTTGCCATTGAAGGCGGGTGTAATGCAGTTGCATCAACTTATGGTGTATTGGGGATTATCAGCCGGAAATATGCGCACAAAATTCCGATGATGGTTAAGGTAAACCACAACGAGTTTTTAAGCCTTCCCAATAAATTCGACCAGGTAATGTTTGGCACAATCAAAGATGCCTGGAACATGGGTGCCACAGCAGTTGGTGCCACCATTTATTTTGGCAGCGCCGAAAGTACACGACAAATACAGGAAGTGTCCACTGCATTTGAAATGGCTCATGAACTGGGTATGACAACGGTTCTTTGGTGCTACCTGCGTAATAATGGTTTTAAAGTTGATGGTGTCGATTATCACGGAGCTGCTGACCTGACGGGCCAGGCCAATCACCTGGGTGTTACCATACAGGCAGACATTATCAAGCAAAAATTACCAACCAATAACGGGGGATATAATGCTACCAAACACGGTAAAACCTCTCCGCTGGTTTATTCTAAGCTGACTACAGATCACCCCATTGACCTTACCCGTTACCAGGTTGCCAATTGCTACATGGGCAGGGTTGGCTTAATTAACAGCGGCGGCGAAAGTAAAGGTGCTACCGACCTGGCAGAAGCAGTAACAACAGCAGTTATTAATAAACGTGCCGGCGGTATGGGATTGATCAGCGGACGTAAAGCATTTCAAAAACCAATGACCGATGGTGTTGAATTACTGAATACAATACAGGATGTTTACCTGGATAATAGCATCACTATAGCATAAAAAGTTTAAAGGTTTAATGGTTTAATAGTTTGAACGGTTCAAACGACTTAACGACTTATACGTTTTAAACGACTTAAACGTGTTAAATGATTTTATGAAAAAAGAAGAAGAAGATTTTGATGCCAGCCTTGCGGGGGAAGAAGAAGCCGGGGAAGCCGCTAAGGCAAGCTGGTTTAAGCGAATGAAAAAGGGCATTCTTACATCTACCAAAGATAAAAAAGATGCCCCGGAAGGATTATGGTCCAAATGCCCTTCCTGTAAATACACCTGCACCGTTTCTGAACTGGCCGAAAATAAATTCGTTTGCCCCAAATGCGAATATCATCACCGTATTGGCAGCCAGGAGTATTTTGAGATCCTGTTTGATGATAACCAATACACAGAACTTTTTGGCAACATAAGATCCAAAGATCACCTGCATTTCGTTGACTTAAAGCCATATGGCAAGCGGTTGGAAGAAACCTATGCCAAGACAGGTATTCACGATTCAATGACCGTAGCTCATGGGCAGGTTAAAGGCAATGAGCTGGTTATTGCCTGCATGGATTTTGAATTTATCGGAGGCAGTCTCGGCAGTGTGATGGGTGAAAAAATAAGCCGTGCCTGTGATTATTGTATTGAACACAATATTCCCTTCATGATCATCAACAAAAGCGGTGGCGCAAGGATGATGGAAAGTGCATTTTCTTTGATGCAGCTCGCAAAAACATCAGGCAAATTATCTCAACTCAGCGATAAAAAGATACCCTATATCTCCCTCTGTACCGATCCAACCTTTGGTGGTACCACTGCTTCATTTGCTATGCTTGGAGATGTGATCTGTGCCGAACCCGCAGCCCTTATTGGATTTGCAGGCCCCAGGGTAATTAAGGAGACCATTAAAAAAGACCTCCCCGAGGGCTTTCAACGCAGTGAATTCCTGTTGGAACATGGGTTTTTAGACTTTATCGTTCACCGCAAGGAACTGAAAGAAAAATTAAGTACCTTGTTGGTCATCTTTAAAGGATAAATTACTGCAGTAGAAAAGATTTACAGGCTACCATTACCTGCAGTTATAATCATTTTAAAATTATGCTGCCTAAAAAACTGTCCATATCTATCATTTTTATTTTGTTGGCAGCGGGTAGTAATTTATATGCACAAACAGGTTGTACCACGCTTGGACAAAATCCATCGACGGCCTTTCCGGTTTGCGGCACCTCGGTATTTCACCAGGACAGTGTTCCCATTTGCTCTTCAAATGTATTGTATGTACCGGGCTGTTCTATTCCGGGCGATTCGTCAACATTATATCAAAACAAAAATCCTTTTTGGTACAAGTTCACCTGTTTTCAAAGCGGTACGTTGAGTTTTGTCATTATACCAAATGATCCTAATGAAGATTACGACTGGCAATTGTATGATGTGACAGGCCATAATCCGGATGATGTGTATACAGATTCTTCACTGATCGTTGCGGGTAACTGGGCAGGTACATACGATTCAACAGGCGCCTCTGCAACCGGGGTTACCTATCTTCAATGTGCCTC